>CAMSGF010000010.1 GCA_947058225.1 uncultured Eubacteriaceae bacterium | reverse complement strand
AAGTAAATACCTGAAACAACCAAATACCAGAGAAAACTAAACACCGGGAAAAAATGACATGAAAGAATATCAGTTAATATTCATACAAACAAAAAAACATTATATCTAATAAATCAGAACCACCGACATAGCCGGTGGTTTTATTGATTTTATAAATAAAAAACAACCGCAATAACATTACGGTTGTATTATTTAAAATTATATTAAATTAAAGTGCAGCTTTTGCAATGTTTACCAATTCGGCAAACGCCTTATCATCATTCATCGCAAGGTCAGCCAACATTTTTCTGTCTATCTCAACATTCGCATTTTTAAGCCCGTTTATAAATCTTGAATAGCTTATGTCATTCATTCTCGCTGCTGCATTAATACGAGTAATCCAAAGCTTTCTGAAATCTCTTTTCTTTTGCTTTCTTCCCGCATAAGAACTTCTAAGCGCCCTCATGACAGCTTCGTTAGCAGGCTTAAATAGCTTAGATTTTGAGCCATAATAACCCTTTGCAAGTTTTAAAACTTTTTTATGCTTTCTCTTTACATTCATTCCTCTTTTTACTCTTGCCATAACTACCCCTCCTATCTAACTATAATAGCACTGATGTTTTTAATATCAGCATTGCTAATATAGCCTGCCTTTCTTAATTTTCTCTTTCTCTTTGTTGTCTTTTTATTCAAAATGTGATTCTTATATGCTTTTTTTCTTTTGATAGCACCGGATTTATTTCTCTTAAATCTCTTTGATGCACCTCTGTGTGATTTCATTTTAGGCATTTCATTTTCCTTCTTTCTTAGTTTTACTTTGACTGCAAGAACATAACGTAGTTACGCCCTTCTATTTTGGGTTGTTTCTCTATCATACCCACTTCCTCAACCATTGAGGCAAACTTTAATAACAATTCTTTTCCCTTGTCCATATACGCCATCTCCCTTCCCCTGAATCTCACGGAAACCTTAACTCTATCCCCTGCTTTTAAAAATTTAATTGCATTTTTTGCTTTCACCTGTAAATCGTGGTCTTGCACTCTCACAGATGTTCTGATTTCTTTGATATTAACAGTCTTTTGATTTTTCTTGTTCTCCTTCTCCCTCCTCGTCTGCTCATATTTGAATTTACCATAATCCAAAATTTTACAAACAGGCGGCTTTGCATCTGGAGAAACCTTTACCAAATCAAATCCCGCTTCATCAGCTTTTTTCAAGGCTTCCTTTGGGGATAATACTCCAATCATAGTTCCGTTTTCATCGATAACCCTGATTTCCTTATCCCTGATTTCTTCGTTAATCTGAAAATCTTTAATTTTTATTTACCTCCGGTTAAAAAAATAAGTAGCACAGAAACGCTACTCAAATACACTACCATCGTAATATATTGACCAAACTAAAACAAAATTTGTTTGGTGAGAAGTCTGCTTCTGCTTTGTTTTACCATCTGAAATTATATCATACCAAAAATACACTGTCAATCACTTTTTATAACTTTTTCACCGTCTGTCCACTTTGGCTTTAATATAAAATTCATCGGCTTAACAAAGATTTTAAGGGAGAAGAAAATTGTTATAGATAAAGATATAATAAAAATACTAAAACAACACCCCATTCCCAATAAATTATCCATAGGATAGCCCAAATAATAAAGCTTTGTTACAACAGCCCTTAATATATAATGAAGAGCATAAACATTTAATGTCCTTCTTCCCCATATACTGATTATATTTTCTTTTTTAGGACACAGTGCAACAAACGAAAAAATCAAAACAAAAACAGCCGGATAATACAAAAGCCTAAATACCCCACCGAACACATCAAACCCTTCAATTTCAGAATAAGGAAACCTTGCATTAAAAAATTTCAATATATTTAAAAAATCTTTTGAAAAATTATATGCAAAAACAAATAATATCACAAAAGGAACAATAGCAAATAATTTATATTTCATTTTATTAAGAATAGTATATAATTTATCCGGATTTATGCAATATCCCGCATAGAAAAAAGGATAAAACACAATAGTCCTTGAAATGCTTAAAAAATAAGTTATATCTGAATTATAACCGGCAATACACGCTGTCAAGACAGAAAACAAAAACACATATTTTTTATTAATGTCCTTAAGTAAAATTGTAATTAAATAAAATTCGCCAAGTGATAATGCATACCACGGAAGTGATTTTTCATAAAACATATTAAACTCAAAATTATCGTCCCCCCCCCCACAAAAATATTAACACTCATATAGAATATACATTTTATAAATCAATACAACACAATACATCCAAAAACTTTTTTATAGTTTTTATTATCTATAGATCTTTTTGAGAATAATCCACTTACAAATATAAATGCAGGCATATGGAAGACATATAAATAAAGATAATATTTCCCTAAATACATATTTGATTCGGTAAATATGCCCATAACGTGACCTAAAACAACTAAAAAAATGAGAATAAATTTGACATTATCCCATACAGCTATTCGATTACTTTTCTTAATTACTATATTTGACATAAAATATCTCCAAAATATTTAAATATAAGTATATTATCAAAATTATAATAATACTAAATTATTAAAAATGTCTACTTTCTCCATTTTGGCCTTAATATAAAATTCATCGGCTTAACCCAAAAAGATAAAGAGAAAAATATCGTAATAAATAAAGACACAGGAACTATCCACCAATATCCAAAACCAAATACATCACTCATGGAATAACCTTCATTATACAACCTATCAACAAATGTTCTTAATATATAGTGAAGTGCATATACATTTAACGTTCTTTTCCCCCATAAAGTTATAATTGATTCTTTATTGGGACATATTGCAATAAGTGAAAATATAGAAACGAAAACAATAGGATAATATATAAGTCTATACAATGCACCGCATTTTCCGACAATTTTTATTTCATCATAAGGGAAGCAACCATTTAAAAATCGTATTAAATCGTCAAAGTATTCAATAAAAAAGTATACCATTATACCAATAACAATAAAAAATGCTATCGCTCTTAATTTATATTTCATTTTATTAACTGTATCATATAACTTATTAGCATCAAGGCAATACCCTAAATAGAAAAAAGGATAAAACACGATAGTTCTTGACAAACTCAAAAATGAGCCAAGGTCTTTATCATAACCTGAAATACAAGCCAAAAAAACGGAAAATAGAAACAAATACTTTTTATCAACGTCTTGCAATAATATAGTAATCAAGTAAAATTCAGCTAAACATAGTGCATACCATGGAATAAATTTTTCAGATATTAGACTAAATTCAAAATCATTGCTACCTCCTACAAATATTGCCGAAGTGTAAATTATAACTTTTATAAAAAGATACAAAACAATAAATTCAAAAACTTTTTTATAATCTTTCTCTCTTACTGCCCGTTTTGAAAATAATCCGTTTACAAATATAAATGCAGGCATATGAAATATGTATATAAATAAATACATTCTTTCCAAATCCAAAGAATCAGCTGTAAATGGCGACATAAAATGTCCAAAAACAACAAGAAAAATAAGGATAAACTTAAGGTTATCCCATACTGCGATACGTTTCTTTTCCACGTTTACACTTGAAACATACTCCATTTAAAATCCCTCTTTATATTTCTATAAATTCTTACATAATTTTATCATAACAATACATTCTATTACAAGGAAATTTTTTATTTGTAATATTTTAATTTTAATAAAAAATCCACCGGCTTAACCCAAACTTTAAGTGAAAATAAAATGGTTACAAATATAGATAAAGGTATGACAAAATAATATCCAATAAAAAACAAATCACCTATATTATAACCCAAAACAAGAATTTTTTTTATGATTGCAACAAAACAATAGTGCAGAAGATATACATTTAAAGTCCTTTTCCCCCATATGCTTACTATACTTTTGTTTTGAGGACATATTGAGATAAGAAAAAATATCGCACAAAAACTTATAAAATAACAAATAAGCCTGTAAACACCACCAAAACAACCTACAAATTCTATATTATTATACGAATAAGAACCATAAAGGAATTTTATAATATCAGGAATATATGGTGCAAAAACATATACAAAAATACCTAAAATCATAAAAAACAAAACACTTGAGATTTTATATTTTATACTTTTTAAATTTTTATATATTTTAGAGGCATCAAGCAAATATCCTGCACAAAAGAAAGGATAAAACACAATAGTCCTCGAAAGGCTCAAAAACGAACCTAAATTTTTATAATATAAGGCAATACAAGAAAAAATGACAGAAGATAAAAACAAATACTTTTTATTAACATTTTTAAACAAAAAGGTAATAAAATAAAATGAAGCGACTGACAATGCATACCATGGAAAAGCTCTTATATTAAATAAATCTAACCTTAAAGCATTGCCCCCCCCCACAAAAATTTCACATAGGTAATAAATGACTGCCGCAAATAAATAAATAATAATAAATTCAAAAATTTTTTTATAGTTTTTTTCTTCGACTGCTTTTTTTGAAAATAATCCGCTTATAAAAATAAATGCAGGCATATGAAATGTATATATAAATATATAAAGTCTTTTTAAATTAATGGAATCTGAAATGAGAGGCTCCAATATGTGTCCTAAAACAACTAAAAAAATCAGGATAAATTTCAAATTATCCCATATTGATATTCTGTTATTTTCTTCATTCACACAAATAGATTTTTCCATTAAAATACTATCTTTACTTTCGACAAAATTCTACACAATTTTACCATAGCCATGTATTATATTGCAAATGAAAAGTTATTACAAGAATATATTTCACAAAAACAAACTTGTCAAAAACAGGTTACATTTATGTCACTTTTTTTTAAATTAATCTATATTATAATAATTATTATAAAATGTAGGAGTAAATATAAAAATGAACGAAGAAAAAGATAGAATATATAAGTTATTGGCAAAGAACAATGACGTTATAAGAGAAGCCTGCATGACATATGGAACATCTTTTCCAATAGACAATAATGATTTAAGAAGTAAAATTAAAGATGAGCTTATATACAAATTAAATAAAATTGAAATGAACATATTAGCCTTAAACGAGTACGATATTAAAATAAATAAAGATAAAATAAGAAATAATTTGGATGAATTAAAACTTTATTATAAAAATTTTAAAGAATACATAAATATTTTAGGATATGAAAGTCTATTTATAAAAAAGCATATAGAAAAATATGAAGCGTTTTTTATAAGCAAATTAAAATGATATTGTTTATTATTAATTCCTTTTATTATATTAAATCAATTAAAAATGCAGTAGGAAGTATGAATAGGAGGGGCGGCGGGTGAAATGCGACTTGTCGCATTTCACTGGCAGGCGATTTTAAAAATCGCCTGAACTTTTTAGACTGCCGTATTTTAAAAATAAATTTTTAAAATACGGCAGTCTAAAAAGCCGCCGCCCCTCCACCCACCCCACAAAACCCTACCCACAAATAAAAAAACAATATTAATTTTTCCATTACAATAAAAAATGAAAGATAAAATAAATTTTACCTTCCATTTTTTTATTTTAAGTATAAAATTAATGACAATCAGTTTTAATAAACCAAACAAATAAATAAAAGTTCTTACTTAAAATGCAAACAATATTTTAAAATATAATATTATATAAACTATCAATCATCAAAACTCATATACCATAAGCCACTCTGTTTCATCAGCACCATCCCCTATAATTTCAAACCCCAAATTTTTATACATTTTTACTGCATAGTTTTCTTTACTTACGCCAAAAGATGCTCTTTTGTATCCTTTATCTTTTAACAATTTTAACATCTCACTCATAATCTTTGTTCCAATGCCTTTATTTCTATATTCCTTGTAAAGTGAAATTGAAAAGGAAGGTGTTTTATCATCAATATATCCATATTCCTTAGCTACCCTAACCCAGACAGCCCCCACAATTTTACCATTTATATCAGCAACAAGACAATAATCATCTTTTTTTGTTCCAAAGTCCTTTATAGCATTATACATAAGTTCATTTTCATAAATAATATTTCTTGGAACTTCTTTTGTATACCACTTTGGAATAAAAATCGCCTGATATAAAAAATCATCCAAAAGATATATTTCATCTTCCCTTATTTTTCTAATTAAATAATCCATAAATATACCCGGTATAAAATCAATAAAAATTTATGCAACAATACTCGTTACGATATTATAAATAAGCAAACATATTGAAACGGTAAAACAATAGTATGAAAAATATATAAGCTTTCCCTTTTGGACTAACTCTACAAGAAGCTTTATAGATAAATACCCAACAACAGCAGCACATACAAAACCGACTATTAAGGGCATAACCGACGTTGAAGCCCCAAGTGTTACTATATCCTTTATTTTAAGGAGAAGTGAACCTAAAACGGCGGGAATAGACATCAAAAATGAAAATTCAACCGCTTCTTCTTTTTTAAGTCCGCTAAAAAGACCGCCGACTATTGTTGAACCTGAACGACTGATTCCCGGCATAATGGCAAACATCTGGAATATACCTATGAAAAATGAAGTTCTGTACCCAAGCTCTTCTATTTTTCTCTTATTTCTCTTGCCAAGTCTATCGCCAAGTATCAACAAGACACCTGTAATGGCAAGAGTAATCGCAACTACAAACAATGAAGAAAAAATACTTTCGATTACATCTTCAAACAACACTCCGACAATTCCAGCAGGAACCGATGCCACAAGTATGTATAGGATATATTTTCTATACTTGCTTTTTTCAAGGCATAAACTGTGTTCTTTAAACAAATCTCCTATCATCTTAAAAAACTCCACAATCATATTTTTTATGGAATTCCAATAAGCTATAAAAATCGCAAGGAGTGTTCCAAGATGAAGAACAATGGTAAATTCAAGGTTCCCTTCCGTCACTCCCAAGATATTTTGAAATATAACAAGATGACCCGAACTGCTGACAGGTAAAAACTCCGTTGCACCTTGGATAATACCGAGTAAAATTGCATTTAATAATGTCATATATTCCTCCTACAAAACATTTTGTTTAATATTATAGCACAAAACTTTTGTTTATGCTGATTTTAATTGAGAATTAATTTTTCTTTTATTTTTATTATAAAGATTTTATTTTTGTGTTATTTTTGTTTAATTATGTTGTGGTGAAAGAAGTTTTTTAGGAGGGGCGGCGGCTTTGCAAAAGAGGTGATTTTAAAAATAAATTTTTAAAATCACCTCTTTTGCAAAGTTCAGGCGAATAAAATTCGCCTGTCAGTGAAGTGAGACCTGTCGCATTTCACCCGCCGCCCCTCCACCCATCCACTGCCCAAAGTTTCTGCCAACTATGAACAAAACCACTAAGCATCACCAACCTCATCTACTGTCCACTATCATAATTATACCTTATCAATTACAATATATAATAAAAGATTACTTCCATTATATTTAGTATACTTATTATATTTACTATCTGTTTTTTTCTATCAAATACCATATATAACACCTTAACATTTATTATTCATCATAAATCAACATAAATTCATATTAATTTAATAATACTATTCATAGAAATATATAAAAATCAATATCATAAAAAGTTCATTATAAATATTAATATCTAGATATTATATGATACTATATCTCCCACCCCTAATATGTAATAAATATATGATATTAATTATATATACTGGGGGGGATGGCGGTGCGGCTTTTCACTGGACTGTGAAAAGCCATAACAAAATATGAGAGAGAAATAAAACAAGTTTTATTTCTCTCTCATATTTTGTCTGTTTTTAGCATTAAAAATGCTAAAAACGCACCGCCCTCCCCACACCACACACATCACTACCCCACATAAACAACATCAACTCTCTCATCATTTTTATCTGAAAAACAACTTTCTACCATTTGAAAATCATAACAAACCCCTATCTTTTTAACGGGATTTACCCTCTTAAAAAATCTATCATAAAACCCCTTACCAAACCCTATTCTGTTATTAGCCTTATCAAATGCAACTGCGGGCGTTATCACAATAAACTCACAATTCCCATCAAACAACTCCCCATCTTCTTTAGGCTCTGATATACCAAAATATCCGCTTTCAAGTTCATCATAGCCCTCAAATTTATAAAATACCATCTCACCCTCTTTTATCTTTGGAATAAATATATTTTTACCTCTTTTCAAAGCATCTTCTATAATAAATTTTGTACATACTTCTCCTTTAAAGTCAATGTATATCAATATATTCTCAGTTTTTTTGTACGCCCCATCTTCTATTACTTCCTCGCTTATAATTTTGCTTTTTCTTAAAACCTCTTCTCTTGATAAATCTTCTCTTCTTTTTATGATTTCTTTTCTGATTTTATTTTTCATACATAGCTCTCACAAATTCATTTTAATAATATATATTATAAATAAAATAAATAAAATTGTCCATTTTTATATAAAAAAGGAGATGCTTTCACATCTCCAGATTATCTCGTTCTTACTATAAGCTTTATTCCCGTTCTGTCACTTCCGTTTATCTCCACTTCAGTAAATGCGGGAATACACACTAAATCATGCCCTCCGGGCGCCACATAGCCTCTTGCAATAGCAATGGCTTTAATAGCTTGGTTTAAAGCTCCGGCTCCTATTGCTTGAACCTCTGCACATTCACTTTCTCTAATTACCCCAGCTAATGCACCGGCAACAGAATTGGGGTTTGAACCTGATGATACTTTTAATACTTCCATATCTCCTCCTGTAAATTTAAGAGAATATTTTGTAAATTCTTTTAACCTCTACACATCTATTGCTATTATCATCTACTTTAAACACACATCCGCAAAGCTGTCTTTCCCCTTCCCCAAGTGCAAATTTTGAAGTTCTGAAACTTTTAAACTTCTTTATTATGAAATCTCTGTCCATCCCTATTACCCCATCTAAACTCCCACACATTCCAACATCTGTTATATACCCCGTATGCTCTGCTAAAATTCTCTCATCGGCCGTTTGTACATGAGTGTGCGTTCCATAGATAATACTGGCTTTTTTTTCTACAAAATATCCCATTGCTATTTTCTCGCTAGTTGCTTCAGCGTGAAAATCTACTATGATAATATCACACAGCTTTTGAATATTTTCATATATTTTGTCGAAAGTATTAAAAGGATTATCTATCGGAGTCATAAATGTTGTTCCGCTTAAATTTATAATGCCAATCCTCTTTTTATTCACCTTAAAAACCTCATATCCCCTACCGGGACAAGGAGGTGGAAAGTTAGCAGGACGGATAAGACGCTTTTCTTCCTGAATAAAATCATAGACATCCTTATTATCCCAAATATGATTTCCTCCCGTTAAAACATCAATTCCTGCCTCGTAAAGTTCATTTGTGCTTTTCCTTGTAACACCTTTGCCATTTGCAATATTTTCTCCGTTTGCAATGGTAAAATCTATATTATATTCTTCCTTAATAGAAGAAAGCTCATCTATAATGAGCTTTCTTCCATACTTTGCAAATATATCACCAAGAACTAAAATATTCATACTTTCCTCTTATTTAGCGTATTCAACCGCTCTTGTTTCCCTTATTATATTTACCTTTATATGACCTGGATAATCTAAATCATTTTCAACTGTCTTTGCAATCTCTCTTGCAACGTGAACCATTTGTAAATCATCAACCTGTTCAGGTTTTACCATAACCCTGATTTCTCTTCCGGCTTGAATTGCAAATGACTTATCAACCCCATCAAATGAATTAGCGATTTCTTCAAGCTTTTCAAGCCTTTTAGTGTAGCTTTCAAGAGTTTCTCTTCTCGCACCCGGTCTTGCAGCTGAAATTGCATCTGCGGCCTGCACCAAAACTGCCTCTATCGTGCTCGCTTCAACATCACCATGATGTGCCTCAACTGCATGTATAACTTCTTTATTTTCCTTATACTTTCTTAATGTATCAACACCTATTTGTACGTGACTTCCCTCAACTTCATGGTCAATAGCTTTTCCTATGTCATGTAACATTCCCGCTCTTCTCGCAAGTCTTGCATTCGCACCAAGCTCATCTGCCATAACCCCTGCTAAATTTGCAACTTCAATGGAATGTTTTAATACATTTTGTCCGTAGCTTGTCCTGTAATGAAGTCTTCCGATTAGCTTTGTAAGCTCTGGATGCAGCTTAATTACATTCGTATCGAATAAAGCCTGTTCTCCCATTTCTCTTATCTTTGCTTCAACTTCTTTTTCTGATTTCTTTATAGTTTCTTCAATTCTTGCAGGATGAATTCTTCCATCAACGATAAGTTTTTCAAGCGATAATCTTGCAACTTCTCTTCTTACAGGGTCAAATCCTGATAAAATGACAGCCTCAGGAGTATCGTCAATTATAAGGTCAATTCCCGTTAGATTTTCAATCGTCCTTATGTTTCTTCCTTCCCTGCCGATTATCCTTCCCTTCATTTCATCGTTAGGAAGATTTACAACCGATACGGTTGTTTCCGCAACATGATCGGCCGCACACCTTTGAATTGCATATGAAACCATTTCCGCGGCCTTTTTATCACATTCTTCTTTTGCCTCAAGTTCTTTATTCTTGATAAGCAGTGCAGTTTCCCTTGAAATTTGCTTTTCAACATCTGCTAAAAGAAGTTGCCTTGCCTCTTCAAACGTAAGCTTTGAAATTTTTTCAAGCTCTGATATTTGCTTTGCGTGAAGTTCATTTAACGTATCTTCTTTTTCGATTAATTCCTTGTCTTTTTTAAGTAAACTTTCTTCTTTTGCATCGAGAGTTTCGCTTCTCTTATCCGCCATTTCTTCCCTTTGTAAAACTCTTTTTTCAACAAGTTGAAGTTCTTCTCTTCTGCTTCTGCTTTCTTTATCAAGCTCGTTTTTTAATGTGATTATTTCATCTTTGGCTTCAATTATTTTTTCTTTTTTTATTCTTTCGCTCTCTTTTAATGCGTCTTCAACCATTTTACTGGCAGTTTGCTGTGCATTTTTTAATTTTCCCTCGCCTTGAGATTGTTTATATGCTCCACCGAGGATAAAACAAATAATACCAACAATAACGCTGATAACGGCCGTTACTGCCCACATTGTCATTTAATATTTCCTCCCTATTTTTCTCTTAGGTATGCAAAAATAGAAATGAACACAGATAGAGAACACATTATGATTCTCTTATTTTATTATTTTTTATTTTTAAAATATATAAAAGTATATTACTTATCATTACTCTTAAAATACATACCGTTTTAATTGTAAAAGTTTTTTGTCTAAGTGTCAATATAATTTAAAGTTTTTTTTAATTATTATTTTCTTATATTTTTATTATCCATACTTACTTGACAATTTTTTTCCTCTATGATAATATAATATCTGCTATTGAGTTACGAGAGGTACCGAAGTGGTCATAACGGGGCGGTCTTGAAAACCGTTAGGGTGCAAGCCCACGTGGGTTCGAATCCCACCCTCTCGGCCATTTAGCATAATTTTATATTTTTATTAAAATTCAGGAGA
>CAMSGF010000009.1 GCA_947058225.1 uncultured Eubacteriaceae bacterium | reverse complement strand
ATTCATCTTAAAGGAATAGTCTCTCGGCACGGGAGCAAATACAACGCCGCCGCCCCCACCCCACTTCACAACAAAATAAAAATTTAATATCCAATAACCACATACAAAATCCCTTCAGACAAAAAGGCGGGAAGACTCAAAATAATGAGCCTTCCCTTGGGTGTAAAATTATTCTATAAATAGATAATACGCTTATTCTTCATCTTGAAGCGCTGCATAACCTTCTTCTCCGGTTCTTATTTTTACAACATTATCAAGATCATATATAAATATCTTTCCATCTCCGATATTCCCGGTGTAAAGCGCTTTTTTTGCAGCCTCAATAACACTTCTCACCGGAACTTTCGCAACTATTATTTCAACCTTTAATTTAGGAAGTAATACTGATTCTACCTCACTTCCACGATAATATTTCTTTTGCCCCTTTTGCATTCCGCAACCAAGAACATTTGTCACAGTAATTCCTGTCACTCCGATGCTTTCCATAGCCGATTTCAAACCATTAAACTTATCTTTATTGATAACTATAGTGATCTTGCTTATCTTTCCATTGGTTTCAACCTTAATATCATCACTATTTTCAGGGAAAACACTTTCCTTTACAGCTGGAACCTCTTTATCTAAAACAGGTAAAGTATATCCGCTTTCATACATATTTACAGGCATAAAATCAGCATATGAACTTTCAAGCCCATGCTCCATTAAATCAAGTCCGACGATTTCTTCTTCCTCACTGACCCTAAGACCAATAGTAGACTTAATTACCATAAATACTATCGTCATGACTATTGCCACATATATTATAACTGAAAACACTCCAAGACATTGTGTCAAGAAAAAGTCCATTCCTCCTCCGTATAACAATCCGCCATCAAGTGCAAACAATCCTGTAAGCAAAGTTCCCAAAGCTCCACATATACCATGAACACCGACAGCTCCAACCGGGTCATCGACCTTTAATTTTTTATCCACAAATTCAATTCCGTAAACAACTGCAAAACCTGCGATTACACCTATAAAAAATGCTCCCGTAACAGATACCATATCACATCCCGCAGTTATTGCCACAAGCCCTGCCAAAGAACCGTTTAACGTCATTGACACATCAGGCTTTTTATACTTAATCCAAGTCAATATCATAACTACAACAGTCGATGCGGCAGCTGCCATATTAGTAGTTACAAACACACTGCTTGCAGAAAGAATAGATTCATCTCCCGTCATTGATACAGTTGAACAGCCGTTAAATCCAAACCACGCCATCCAAAGAATAAATACTCCAAGAGCTCCAATAGCTAAATTATGTCCCGGTATCGCCTTGCTTTTCCCATCCTTATCGTATTTTCCAATCCTTGCACCGAGTATCTTCGCTCCGATAAAAGCAGAAACCCCTCCAACCATATGTACAGCAGTTGAACCTGCAAAATCGTGAAAACCAAGCTTAGACAACCATCCCCCACCCCAAATCCAATGTCCTGAAATGGGATAAATAAATGCGCTTATAATAGCCGAATAAATCAAATATGAAATAAATTTTGTCCTCTCTGCCATAGCGCCCGATACAATCGTCGCTGATGTGGCACAAAAGACAGTTTGAAAAATTACAAATGCAAGGGTTGGAAAAGTCTGATCATAATTTCCCTTTATGAAAAAGTCAGGAATACCTATAATTCCTCCTATATCCTTTCCAAACATAAGTCCAAAACCTATTACCCAAAATACGAGCGTTCCGATACAAAAATCCATCAGATTTTTCATAATGATATTCCCTGAATTTTTTGCCCTCGTAAAACCCGTTTCAACCATCGCAAACCCCGCCTGCATCCAAAAAACCAAAATTGCTCCGATTAGCACCCATATAGTATCCAGTGCTGAGAATGTTCCTTCCATTTTAACAATACCTCCGTTATTTTTTCATTTTCTTTATAAAAAAGCGTACGGTAATAATTTACCGCACGCCTTTGTGCAAATTTTTTATTTTATTTTTCTTTTAATACAACTTTTTTTATTATTGAATACTGAATAATAATTCCCCGTATACAGGATATGGCCAGTAGCTTCTGTCTACTATCGTTTCAAGAGAATCTCCGTATCCCCTGAGTTCACTCATAGTCATAGACACCTTATCGTGATAATATTTAGCCTGTCTTTCTATATTTATAATTTCCTGTGCTTCACTAACCTCTTCTTCAAGCCTTAAAGCAGTAGCATATAATAATTCGTTTAGGCTCGATAATTTTTCAATTAACTCTTCTTCCAAACCTATGCTGATATTTTCTGAAATTTCTCTTTTTGTCTTTGCTGCCTTTGCAATATCCTTTAGATATTTCATACTGGATGGAAGAATCTGTGTTTTTGCCATATCAATCATAGTAAGTGCTTCTATGTTGATAATCTTTGAATATTCTTCCTCCATAATTTCAGTCCTGCTTAAAACCTCTTCCCTTGAGAAAATTTTATGCTTTACAAATATATTGATATTTTTTTCTTTGGCAAAATAAGGAAGTGCCTCAGCCGCACAGCTTAAATTTAACAATCCTCTTCTCTTAGCTTCTTTTACCCATTCATCCGAATAGTTATTTCCATTAAAGATAATTCTCTTATTGTGCTTCATAGTATCTTTAACTATCGCTTTAATAGTCATCTCAGACGCATCTTTTTCAAGAACATCCGCAAACTTTGATAATTCTTCTGCCACAATCGTATTTAGCATAATATTCGGACCTGCGATTGACTGTGAAGAACCGAGCATTCTAAATTCAAATTTATTTCCTGTAAATGCGAAAGGAGAAGTCCTGTTTCTGTCCGTCGTGTCTTTTGCAAAATCAGGAAGAACTTCAACACCTGTAAGCATAGTGTCTTTCTTCCTTGCCTCAACCTCTCTTCCTTCTTCTATCCCTTCCAATACTTCCAATAAATCATCCCCTAGGAATATAGACATTATTGCAGGAGGAGCTTCATTAGCCCCAAGCCTGTGGTCATTTCCGGCCGTTGCAACACTTACTCTTAGTAAATCTTGATATTCATCGACCGCCTTAATAACAGCTGAAAGGAAAATTAAAAACTGTAAATTTTTAGATGGGTCTTTTCCGGGCTTTAATAAGTTTTCTCCCGTATCCGTCGTTATTGACCAGTTGTTATGCTTTCCGCTTCCGTTTATATTTTCAAAAGGCTTTTCATCTAAAAGACACATCATACCGTGTTCTTTTGCAATTCTCTTCATATATTCCATAATAATCTGATTATGGTCTGTTGCTATATTTGTAGTGGCGAATACAGGAGCAAGTTCGTGCTGTGCGGGAGCAACTTCATTGTGTTTAGTCTTTGCATAAACCCCCACTTTCCAAAGTTCCTCATCCAAATCTTTCATAAATGCGGAAACTCTTCTCTTTACCGCCCCAAAATAATGGTCCTCAAGTTCCTGTCCCTTTGGAGGTTTTGCTCCAAAAAGCGTTCTGCCCGTATAAACCAAATCAGGTCTTTTTTCATATAACTCTCTTTCAACCAAGAAATATTCCTGTTCAGCTCCCACACACGTGGAAACCCTCTTTACATCATCTCTGCCCAAAGCCTTTAAAACCCTTAACGCCTGCTTGTTTATAGCTTCCATCGAACGAAGAAGCGGTGTCTTTTTATCGAGGACTTCTCCCGAATAAGAACAAAAAGCCGTTGGAATACACAGAATATTATCCTTTATAAATGCATAACTTGTAGGGTCCCATGCGGTATAACCTCTCGCTTCAAATGTCGCTCTTAAGCCTCCTGATGGAAAAGAAGACGCATCAGGTTCTCCCTGAATAAGTTCTTTCCCTGAAAATTCCATTATTATTCCATCTTCTGTCGGAGAAAGAAAAGACTCGTGCTTTTCTGCCGTAACTCCCGTCATAGGCTGGAACCAGTGTGTATAGTGCGTAACTCCTTTTTCCATCGCCCATTCTTTCATAGCATTTGCGACCGCATTTGCTATATCAATGTCAAGGGCTGTTCCCTCTTTGATAGTTTTCTTCAATTTAGAATATGTATCTTTTGGCAGTCTTTCTTTCATCACCGCATCATTAAATACCATATTCCCAAACAATTCAGGCATTTTCTTCATTTTATTTATTTTTTCCTTTCTTTTATTTTAATCTTTAGTAAAACTTTTAAGTAATTTCACCCATACATTACTTAAATATTTTACCCTTAATAAACAATGCTTGCAAGTATTATATACAAATATACAAAAAAAGTGCTTTAAGCCCTAACGACTCAAGCACCTTTGCTTTGTATGGGAGTATTTTATAACATAAATTTTGTATTGTCAAGTATTTTTTTGAATTTTCTAAAAATTTTAAAAATTTAAAATTCTTTATTGATTTTTTAAAATTCTTGTTATATACTATTATCTAATGAACAACGGAGTTCGTTAAAAGGGTATTCTATGCTCTTTTGACGGACTCTTTTTGTTTATTGCAGTCAAGCAGGAGGTGTAAAATTATGATAGCTGAAAAGTATATGGAAGGGAATGTGAGAATCCCTTCAGGTTGTGCCATAAGCGGCATAATCAATACCGATGGGAAAAAGATAAACGGAGAAGACATAATAAAATCTATTGAAGTAATGCACGACAGGTCAAACGGACTCGGAGGTGGCTTTGCTGCATATGGAATCTATCCAAAATACAAAGATTATTATGCTTTTCATTTGTTCTTTGACGATAATATATCAAAAAAGGAATGTGAAAAATATTTGGAAAGAAATTATGACATAGTTGAAGTGTCCGTTATGAAGACGAGAAAGACAGTCTCCATAACAAACGTACCTTTAATATATAAATATTTCATCTTGCCTAAAAAATCTGTTTTGGAAAGACTCCAATTAGACGAGAGGGAATTTGTCGTAAGAAGTGTTATGAAGATAAACTCTGAATTTAAAGGCTGTTTTGTCTTTTCTTCCGGGAAAAATATGGGGGCTTTTAAAGCTGTTGGATACCCGGAAGATGTCGGAAGATTTTACAGACTTGAAGAATACGAAGGGTATTCCTGGACGGCACATGGAAGATACCCGACCAACACACCGGGCTGGTGGGGAGGGGCACATCCTTTCACCCTCCTTGACTATTCCATAGTCCACAACGGAGAAATATCTTCTTATGATGCAAACAGAAGATTTATTGAAATGTTTGGATATACCTGCACTCTTTTAACGGATACAGAAGTTATAACGTATATGATAGATTATCTTTTAAGAAAGAAAAATCTCACGATGGAGGAAATGACACAGGTTATAGCAGCTCCGTTTTGGGATACGATTGAACACATGGACGAAGAGGATAAGAAAAGATATACATACCTTAGAACCGTCTTTAACTCAATGTTAATAACAGGGCCGTTTTCCATTCTTTTAGGCTTTGAGGGCGGACTTATGGCTTTAAATGACAGATTAAAGCTTCGCTCAATGGTAGTCGGCAAAAAGAATGACACAGTTTATATCGCAAGCGAAGAAAGTGCGATAAGAGTCGTTGAAAAAGAATTAGATGATATATACGCTCCAAAAGGCGGAGAGGGCGTAATAATAAAAGTAAAGGAGGGAGTATTATAATGGCGATAAATTTTTTATACCCTAAATTTGAAGTTATAAGAAATCAGGACAGATGTATAAGCTGTAGAGTCTGCGAAAGACAATGTGCAAATGAAGTGCATTATTACAATGAAGAAAGCAAAGTTATGTTAAGCGATGAGAGCAAATGCGTATGCTGTCACAGGTGTGTAAGCCTTTGTCCGACAAAAGCATTAAAAATAGTAAAGACAGACCATACTTTCAGACCACACTCATCGTGGAACAGTGAAGTTATAGAAGATATATACAGGCAGGCAGAAACAGGCGGAGTGTTATTATCTTCAATGGGAAACCCAAAAGAATATCCGGTTTACTTTGATAAGATGTTAATAAACGCTTCACAGGTTACAAACCCGTCCATAGACCCCCTAAGAGAACCGATGGAAACGAGGGTATCACTTGGAAAGAAAAATATCGATATAGAAAGAGATGAAAACGGGAAGATTGTAGATAATCTCCCTCCGCAGATAAAACTTGAAGTTCCGATTATGTTTTCAGCCATGTCCTACGGCTCAATAAGCTACAACGCCCATGAATCTCTCGCAAGGGCTGCAAAGGAGCTTGGTATAGTTTATAATACGGGAGAAGGCGGACTTCACGAAGATTTTTATCAGTATGGAAAACATACGATAGTTCAGGTCGCATCGGGAAGATTTGGAGTACATAAAGAGTATTTAAACGCAGGCTGTGCGGTCGAAATAAAAATGGGTCAGGGGGCAAAACCCGGAATCGGAGGACATCTTCCAGGAGAAAAGGTAGGAGAAGATATTTCAAAGACGAGAATGATTCCAAAGGGAAGTGATGCAATATCCCCCGCACCGCACCACGATATATATTCAATCGAAGATTTAAGACAGCTCGTATTTTCACTTAAAGAGGCCACAAATTACACTAAACCCGTCATAGTTAAAATTTCCGCAGTCCATAACGTTGCAGCAATCGCAAGCGGTATCGCAAGAAGCGGAGCGGATATAATAGCCATTGACGGCTTTAGGGGAGGAACAGGAGCAGCACCTACGAGAATAAGAGATAATGTTGGAATTCCGATTGAACTGGCCCTTGCAAGTGTCGATGAAAGGCTTAGGGCAGAGGGAATAAGAAACAACGTATCTTTAGTTGTCGGTGGAAGTATCAGAAGCAGTGCGGACATAGTAAAGGCCATCGCACTTGGAGCGGATGCAGTATACATCGCAACCTCCGCACTTATGGCGCTTGGATGTCATCTTTGCAGGAACTGCCAAAGCGGACTTTGCAACTGGGGAATCGCAACACAAAGAGAGGACCTTGTAAGAAGATTAAACCCTAATTTAGGCTACAAGAGAGTCGTAAACTTAATCAACGCATGGACGCACGAGATAAAAGAAATGATGGGCGGAATGGGAATAAATTCAATCGAGTCATTAAAGGGCAACAGACTTATGTTAAGGGGTGTCGGACTTAATGAAAAAGAACTCGAAATACTTGGAATAAAACACGCAGGAGAATAATATGAAAAGAATTTATGTGAACGAAAAATGGTGCTTAGGCTGTCATTTATGCGAATATTACTGTGCCTATGCCAATTCAAACGAATCGGATATGGTAAAAGCACTTAAAAATATAAAAATAAGACCGAAGATAAAAATAGAAGAATTAAACGGCGTAACATCTGCAGTATCATGCAGACATTGCAATGAACCATACTGTGTAAAAGGGTGCATAAGCGGAGCGTTAAGTATAAATGAGGGAGTAATAAATATAGATAAAAATAAGTGTATCGGTTGTTTTACATGCGTCTTATCGTGTCCGTACGGGGCGATAGAGCCTGATGAAGATGGAGTTGTTGATAAATGCGAATTATGTATGAAAAACAGCTTCGGCTCTCCACAATGCGTAAAGGGATGTCCAAACAATGCGATAGTTTATGAGGAAAGGGGTTAAAAAATGAAATATGTAATTATAGGAAGTTCAATCGCAGCCATAGGCTGTATTGAGGGAATAAGAAGTGTGGATAAAAAGTCTGAAATCACAGTTATCTCAAAGGAAGATACATTTATATATTCAAGACCTCTTATCTCTTATTTAATAGAAGAAAAGACTTCGCTTGAAAAGATGAGATACAGAGAGGACGACTTTTATGAAAAGCAAAACTGTAAGACCTATCTTGGAAGAGAAGTTATAAAAATCAATGATAAAAATAAAGTTGTAATATTAAATAACAATGAAAAAATAGCATATGATAAACTTATGATAGCCACAGGTTCAAGACCTTTTATCCCTGAAATCAAGGGAATTGAAAAGGTAAAAAACAAGTTTACTTTTATGACACTTGACGATGCACTTTCCTTAAAGAAAAAACTCACAGAAAATAAAAATGTCTTGATTCTCGGTGCAGGACTTATAGGACTAAAATGTGCGGAGGCTGTTATGGATAAGGTGAAAAGCGTAACAGTCGTTGACCTTGCGAAGAGAATTTTACCGAGTATTTTAGATGAAGACGGGTGTAAAATAGTAACAAAACATATTGAGAATAAAGGCGTAAACTTAATTTTAGACGACAGCATAGATTCAATCGATGAAAAAAATGCCATTTTAAAAAGCGGAAAGGAAATAGAATACGATATATTCGTAATCGCAGTCGGGGTGAGAGCAAATACCGAGCTTGCAAAGGAAACAGGACTTAAAACAAACAGGGCAATCATAACAGATGAAAAGGGAAAGACATCAAATAAAGATATTTATGCTGCGGGAGACTGCACTGAAAGTTATGATATAACAAGCGATGATACAAAAGTATTGGCACTTCTTCCAAATGCGTATTTAAAGGGAGAAACAGCAGGAATCAATATGGCAGGAGGAGATAAAACCTATGACAATGCTATGCCGATGAATTCTCTTGGGCTTTTCGGGCTTCATATGGTAACAGCAGGCTCATATGAGGGAGAAAGCTATATAGATATAAATGAAAATGAAACAAATTATAAAAGACTCATATATAAAAACAATCTCTTAAAAGGCTTTATCATAATAGGAGATGTCAGAAGGTGTGGTATCTATACAAAGCTTATAAGGGAAAAAATCGATTTAAGACAAATTGACTTCGAGCTTATAAAAGACAAACCTCAGCTTATGGCCTTTTCAAGAAAATACCGAGATGAAACTTTAGGAGGTGTAAAATAATGACGAATATTGATTGTAATAAGTTATCACATAAAGAAATTAATGAAAAAATTAACAAAACCGATGATAAATTTGTTATATTAAATAATGTAATCGGACAAAGGTTTATCGCAGCTGGGCTTTTTGGGAAAAATATAAACATAAACGGAACGCCAGGAAATGCGATAGGTGCGTATTTAGATGGAGCGAAAATAGAAATAAAGGGAAATGCACAAGATGCTACGGGAGATACGATGAATGACGGCTCCATTACGATATACGGAAACAGCGGCGATGCCACAGGATATGCGATGAGAGGTGGGGAAATATACATAAAAGGCGATGTAGGCTACAGGGCGGGAATTCATATGAAAGCATATAAAGATAAAATTCCGCACATTGTAATCGGAGGAAAAGCGGGAAGTTTCCTTGGAGAATATCAGGCAGGTGGAATAATATTGGTGCTTGGACTTAAAAATGACAAAAATGACCCTCCTATAAGTAATTTTTGCGGAACAGGTATGCATGGTGGTAAAATATATATAAGGACAGATAAAAAACCCGAATACATAGACAGGGAGAAACTGATAGTAGAAAAGGTAAATGACAAAAAAGAAATAGCAGAGCTTATAAAAAAGTTTTGTGATAAATTTGAAGAAAATGAAAAAGAAATATTAGATTCTACATTTTATGTGATAAAACCAAACACAAATAACCCATACAAACAGCTTTACACGAAGCATTAGTTAATTAGGAGGATATATGGATAATACAACCAAAGAAGTTTTAAATTTTATTGAAGAAAATGATGTAAAATTTATAAGGCTGGTCTTTACCGACATATTCGGAGTACAAAAAAACCTCTCGATTATGTCAAACCAGATGGAAAGAGCATTTAAAAGAGGAATACCGTTTGACGCATCCTCAGTCGATGGCTTTATGAATGTAAATGAAGGAGATTTACTCCTTTTCCCCGATGCCTTGACGATGTCAATTCTCCCATGGAGACCATCGGAGGGCAGGGTTATGCGTTTCATATGTGACGTTTTAACCCCTGATAAAAAAGAATTCAATTCAAGTTCAAGGGCAATTTTAAGAAAGGCAGTAAAAGAATTAAATGATACAGGGTATCAATTCAAAATCGGAAACGAATGTGAATTTTATGTCTTTAAAACCGATGATGAGGGCTATCCGACAAAAATTCCTTATGACGAGGGGGGCTTTTTTGATATATCCCCTTTGGATAAAGGAGAAAATATCAGAAGGGATATCTGTTTAAGCCTTGAAGAAATGGGAATAACCCCAAAAAGCTCACACCATGAACATGGGCCAGGACAAAATGAGATTGACTTTAGATATTCAAATCCATTAACCTCAGCTGATGATTTAATAACACTTAAGTGGGTTGTAAAATCTATTGCGGCAAAATACGGAGGATACGCTTCATTTATGCCAAAGCCTTTAAAATATGAAAGCGGCAGCGGACTTCATCTAAACCTATATTTATCAAAAGATAAACAAAATCTATTCCTTGACTCTTGTCCCATAAAAGACGGGAAATATTTTATTGCGGGGATAATGAACAGAATAAGGGAAATAACTGCCATACTTAATCCAACCAGAAATTCATATAAGAGATTTGGAGAATTTGAGGCTCCAAAATATATAACGTGGTCAAAACAAAACCGTTCACAGCTTATAAGACTCGTATCAGATGAAGAAAATGCAAAAATAGAGCTTAGAAGCCTTGACCCAACGACAAACCCATATTTAGCTTATGCGTGTATCATATATGCGGGGCTTGAGGGAATAAAAAATAAGGAAGAGCTTACAAACAGCACTGATTCATCCGTTATTGAAAAAGACACAAAAATGCTCCCATCTTCTTTTGAAGAGGCACTGTCAATATTTAAAGAAAGTGCTTTTATAAAAAAATATTTTCCAAATGATATAATAAATACATTTATAAGGAAAAAAGAGGAAGAACTTGAAACGGACGAAGAACTTCAAGAGCACAGGTATTTCACAATTCATTAAGACAAACAAAATTTTAAAGGGAGGTAATTTATTTGGAGCTTAGTTTAATTGTCGCTGCTAATGAGAAAACGACAGCTTTTTTTGAAGGCTTTTTTAACGCAGCTAAAAAGAAACACATATCCTCCTTAAATGGTGGAGAAGCCAGAAGAATCGCAAATGAAAAGGACATTGACTTTGCCATTATAAACACACCCCTTAATGATGAATTTGGAAGTGAACTTGCAATTTATTTCAGTGAGGAGCTAAATATAAATACAATATTGGTTGTAAAAAAAGACATATCGGAAGAAATAAGAGAAAAAACAGAAGAGTTTGGGATAACAGTCGTATCAAGACCGCTTAACAAAGAAACGCTTTATCAAGCGTATATCTTACAAAAATCAATAAGGCGAAAAATCCTTGGAATAAAAAATGAAAATGACAGATTAAAAAATAAAATTGAAGAGATAAAAGCAGTCGACAGGGCAAAGTGCCTTTTAATAGAACATGAAAAAATGAGCGAAAACGAAGCCCATAAATACATCGAGCAAAATGCAATGAAACAAAGAAGAAAAAAAATGGAAATTGCAAGGGAGATTATAAGGGAATATGATTGAGTTTTTATATTATAAGCAGTATGTGAAAGTATGAATGTGTAAAGAAAATATAGATATATAAAGGAATAAGTATAAACATAATATTTAAAGATTTAAAAGAGATGATAAAAAAGGATAAAAGAAGGGGAGGCGGCGGCTTTTAAAAGGGAGTATTTTGAAAATTAATTTTCAAAATACTCCCTTTTAAAAGTTCAGGCGAATTAAATTCGCCTGTTAGTGAAGTGCATCGCACTTCACCCGC
>CAMSGF010000008.1 GCA_947058225.1 uncultured Eubacteriaceae bacterium | reverse complement strand
GAGGATTTTGAAAATTTATTTTCAAAATCCTCCCTTTTAAAAGCCGCCGCCCCTCCAAATCCCAACCAAAAAAATTTTAAAGTAATTATATTTCAATCAACTCATATTCTTCTGTTCCAAGCCCAAGTCTTTCAGCATGTTCCAAACACACTTTCCAGTCTGTATCAGGGTGAGTATCGGTAAAATGGTCATGGTGATTGTGTTTTTGTTCAGAAAGATAACTTCCTTCAATAACAGGCTGTGCGTTTACCATATCAACGCAGGCCTTATCAAGAGCCACCGGGTCAAAAGATGCAAACATACCCACATTTGGAATAATCGGTGCATCATTTTCACTGTGACAGTCACAGCAAGGGCTCACATCTGTCACAAGGGATATATGAAAACATGGTCTGCCATGTAAAACAGCATATGAATATTCAGCTATCTTTTTATTAAGCTTATCATTTACCTCATTATTATCACAAGCCACCGCACCGGTTGGACAAACGCCCACACATCTCCCACATCCAACACATTTATTCCTGTCAAGAGATGCTTTTTTATCACTTACCTTTATAGCCCCATGAGCGCAGTTTTTCTCACAAAGACCACAGCCTATACATTGTTCCAGTCTTCTCATATACGGCTTTCCGCTGTTGTGCATCTCCATTTTCCCGATTATAGACCCACTTCCCATACCTATATTTTTAAGCGCTCCTCCAAAGCCCGTACATTCGTGTCCTTTAAAATGCGTGAGGGAAATAAATACATCTGCATCCATTATCGCTTTTCCTATCTTTGCACTTTTTACAAATTCTCCCCCTTTTACCGGCACATCTTCACTGTCATATCCCCTAAGTCCGTCGGCTATTACAACCTGACATCCTGTTGCAAGAGGAAAGAACCCATTTGCCATAGCAGTATCAAGGTGGTCCAAAGCATTCTTCCTGCTTCCGACATAAAGTGTATTACAATCTGTAAGAAACGGCTTCCCACCAAGCTCTTTTACAACATCTGCTACAACTTTAGCGTAATTCGGTCTTAAAAATGCCAAATTTCCATACTCTCCAAAATGTAATTTTATCGCAGTAAACTGATTCTCAAAGTTAATATCCTTTATCCCTGCTTTATACATAAGCCTTTTTAACTTGTCTAAAAGATTTTCCGTAACACTCGTTCTAAAATTTGTAAAATATACCTTTGACTTTTCCATAACATAACCTCTTTTTAAATCTTATTAATTTAATTATAGCATAAAAAAAGAGGTTTTTTAAACCTCTTTTACCTTTTTATATTTAGGGAAAAAACTTTTTATAAAATCAGAAATGGCACAGACCGAATCCATCGCACACACGATTATGGCTTCTTTTTTTGTAGGAATCTTACTTATCGTAACCGGCCACATGTGTTTTAATATAATCTCCTCCTCCAAAGGATTTATGTTAAAGTATTTCTTAGCATTGTACCTTGCTATTTTCGGATGTGTTCTTAAATGTTCACTGCTTGTCATGTTCGTCTTTCTCCAGTCATAAAGGTTAAAATCGTGTAGAAGTGCTCCTCTTATAAGACTTTTTTCTTCTACGTTAAGTCCAAGTCTTTTTGCAATCCAAAAACTGTAATACGCTACATTTAAACTGTGTTTATAAGTCGTTGTGCTTCTGTGCTGAGTATAGTTATCAAGTGATTTTACCAAATCATTATCCACAACATCCGAGATGTAATTAGAAAATTGTCTTTTTTCTTCTTTTTTTAATTTTGGCATAAAACCTCCATAAAACAAAAGTATAAAATATTCGTCTTTATTATATACAAAAAATAATTAAAATGTTATAAAATTTAAAATTATTTTCTGTTAAATTTATACATAATAAGACCTTCCTGCCATTTGTTTTCAAAAAATTCGCCTTTTTCGACTGTAAACTGCCTCTCAAAACCGGCTTTTTCATAGCATCGTATTGCTCTTTTATTGATACTCCTTGGCATAATAACCTGTAAATCGGCCTTTAATTCATCAAATATATATTCTGTCATATATGTAAGAGTTTTTGTTCCCACTCCTTTTCCCCTCGCCGATGCTATAAACATATCGAGTTCATATGGATTATCATATTGTTCTACCTTAAACTTTTCTATCTCTTCAACTTTATAATACTGAATATACCCAATAGGCTCACCCTCAATTTCAATGATGCTTGGGTGCATTTTTCCCTCATTAATTCTTGGAAGATACTTTTCCCTCACACTTTCCACAGTATTATGAATGTGTCTTCCTCCAAAATACTTCGCAATGTCTTCTTTGTTTCTCCAGTTTGCCATAAGTTCATAATCGCTTTTTTTATCTTCTAAAAGCCTGTAACAAAAACCATCTTTTTCAAAATAATACTTTCCCATATATTTCTCCTATTTATTGACTTAATTAAATTATAACATTAATACATATGAATTTTTTATATTTTTAATTTTTTTATAGATTATTTTTTACTTTATAATTTTTATATTATTAATCAAATAAAAATAAATAGACCAAAGTAAAACAAAAAAAAGAAAATTTAACTTGTATTTAGAAATGTAAAAATACCCTGTATACATTAAAAATTTACATTAGATAAATATATTATGTATTATATAGGCCATACTTAAATAAAAAAGAGCATCACTGTAAAGATGCTCTTCTTATTATGTCATTTTATGTGCTATATAAAATGACGATTTTACGTTTTTAAAAGATTTATTTCTTTGCAGCTTCTTTTCTTGCTTTAGCCTCGTCAATAATCTTTTGGCTTGCCATTACAGGCACTTCATCATACCTTACAAATTCCATCGTAAACGACCCTCTCGCCTGCGTCATACTTCTAAGCTCTGTCGCATATTTGAACATCTCTCCAAGAGGAACTTCTGCATTTATCTTCGTCTTTCCTCTTCCCACAGGGTCCATTCCCATAACCTTTCCTCTCTTTTTGTTTAAATCTCCCATAATATCTCCTGTGTTATCATCTGGAACGGTTATTTCAACTTTATAAATAGGCTCTAACAATACAGGGTCTGCACTGTTTAAGCCTGCCTTATAAGAAATGCTCGCAGCCATTTTAAAGCTCATTTCATCTGAATCAACAGGGTGGAATTTTCCATCAAACAACGTAGCTTTAAGTCCAACAACCGGATATCCTGCCAACACACCCTCTTTAATGCAATCTCTAAGTCCTTTTTCAACCGCAGGGATAAAGTTTCTCGGAACTGCTCCTCCGACAACCGCATCCACAAATACCAAATCATTGTCATAATCGTGAGTAGGCTCAAAATCGATATTTACAACTCCAAACTGTCCTCTTCCCCCTGATTGTTTTTTGTGTTTTCCTTCTGCCGTTGATTTTTTCTTTATGGTTTCTCTGTATGGAATGATAGGGTCTGTTAAAACAACATCAATTCCGTATTTTTCTTTTAATTTATCCTTTACTATTTCGAGGTGCATTTCTCCCATACCATATAACATATTTTGGTGGGTTTCTTCATCTCTTTGAACAACTATTGTTGGGTCTTCTTCCTTTAATTTTGCAAGCCCGCCTGAAAGCTTATCTTCATCTCCCCTTGACTTTGGCTCAATCCCCGTAAATATGATTGACTGAGGGAAAGTAATAGGATTAAACTTAACGCTGTCCTTCGCATCACAAAGAGTGTCGGAAGTTTGTGTGTCCGTTAGTTTTGCAAACGCACCTATATCCCCTGAACACATTTGATTTAATTCAATTTGTCTCTTTCCTGCAAGTGTATATATTTTGGATATCTTTTCTTTCTTGCCCTGTGTCGTATTCATAAGTTCAACACCTGCATTTAAGGTTCCGCTTTTAACTTTAAATAAAGACAGCTTTCCAACAAACGGGTCTACAATAGTTTTAAATACAAAGCAGCTTACAGGTGCATCGTCAAGATAATGTCTTGTCTTTTCAACGCCGTCCTGATTGACTTTCGCACTTTTTGCTTCAATAGGAGTAGGGAAGTTATATACGATGGCGTCTAAAAATTTATCTATCGCAACGCCGTTTAATGCACTTAGACAAAATACGGGGATAAGCTCCTGATTTACGATAGCAGTTTTAACCCCTGAATGAAGTTCGGCCTCCGTAAGACTTCCGTCCTCATCTTCAAAATACTTTTCCATTAATGCTTCATCGGTTGTCGCAGCTATTTCAAAGATTATGTCTTTATATTTTCCTGACTTTTCTTTTACGTTATCAGGCACATCTGTTATGCTGATTTTCCCGTTTTCATATGTATAGGCTTTATTATCGAATATATCGGCAACAGAGTTAAATCCAACCCCTTCATTTATAGGAATCTGAAACGGAACGATTTTAGGTCCGGTAAGTTCCCTAAGTTCCTTCATAACCTTTTTTGTATCGACATTTTCCCTGTCGAGTTTATTGATTACAAAGGCGATTGGAATCCCTCTTTCAACTGCCATTTCATATGCTTTTTCCGTTCCAACCTGCACACCGCTTACGGCATCGACTAAAATAACCGCCGTATCAGCAACCCTAAGAGCAGAGCATTGGTCCCCTATAAAATCAAAATATCCGGGAACGTCCAACACGTTTATTTTAACCCCGCCATGTTCTATCGGAATAAGTGATGTGGCAATCGAGATACCTTTCTTTTGCTCCGTTACATCATAATCGGAGATAGTATTTTTTTCTTCAGGCTTTCCAAGCCTGTCAATTAGCCCCGCCTGCAATGCCATAGCTTCCGCAAGCAAGGTCTTTCCCGAGCCTCCATGTCCAAAAAATGCGACATTTCTAATATCCTTTGTCGTGTACTTCATAAAAATCACCCTTTCTTTATTTTTTTGTTATGAAATAGTTTTCACTCAGTCGTAAAAAAACTTTTAACTGTTTCTTTTTTTATTTAATTAAACTCACTTTTTCTTATCTTCTTTTTTCTTTTTTTTCATATTAAAAAAATCTAAGATAAGTCTTGCGGAAAATAGAATATTTTTTGTCATATTAAAGCCTTTTCTGATTCCGTTTAACCTATTTGTAACGCCTGCTTCATTTAAAGGAGTGTGGATGACATTTTCAACGCCTTTAACCGCTCCTGAAACCCTTTGTGTCATAGCGTTAAATTCGTCTGAAATCTGTTTGACATTTTCCATCGTATCATTTATCTTCATCGTGTTTTCTTCAACGATTTTGTTTAAGTCATTTATACTTCTTACAACCTTAACCAAAACAACGCTCGCACAAATAAAAAACAAGGCCGCACATAATACAAGAATAATTAAAGCAACAGTTAAAAAATCCATAATCTACTCCTATTTATCCGCCTCTGCAGCTTCGTCAATCATATCTTTCATATCATCAAGCTGGTCTTTGGCAAATTCACTGTACTCTTCTTTGATTTCGTCTATTTCATCTTTGACTTCTTTGGCCTTTTCAGAGCAGTGTTGTGCAAATGTGCAAACTTCATCTTTTGCAATATAATAGCTGTCTATTACATAATCTAAAACTTCTTCTCTGTTGTCATATACGATTTTCCCTGCAATTCCTGCGATAGCTCCTATTATAACTCCGGAAATAAATTTTGAATCTGACATATAAATACCTCCTTATAGTCTTTGTTATAATTTTAACATAAATTAAATAAAAAATACATTGTTTTATGCATTCTTTTTATTATATGCTTTTTTGGTAAATTTATCTTTGTCTATGATAAACCTTTGATGCTCTCCCTTACCGATTAATTCCTTTTCATCATACACTTCAACTTCAAACGTCAGTTTCTTTCTGTCAATCTCTTTCAGTTTGGCTTTAGCCGTCACAGTCATTCCAAGGGGTGTTGCAGCTAAGTGAGAAAAGTTTGCGGAAATTCCGACAGTAGATTCATTATCACTTAATAAATCTTCAACTATATTAAAACAAGCAGCCTCCATTAAAAGAAGAAGGTCGGGAGTGGAAAAAACGTCTGTTCCTCCACTGCCTTTGCTTGAGGCCAAATCTTCCTTTACGACCTTTTTTGAATATTCTCCTGTTATCCCAACTTTTATCTTATCATTCATTTTTGTCTTCTCCTTTGTCAGTATCTTTCGTGTCATCTTCTCTCTTACCGTCAATACTTCCATACGTGAATAAATTTTTAAATTCTTCTCCCGTCATCGTTTCTCTTTCGATTAATGTGTCAGTTACAAGTTTTAACCTGTCTTTATTTTCTTCTAAAATATTAACAGCTTTTGTATGACAGTCATTTATAATATCCCTTATTTCTTTATCTATCGCAGAAGCTACTTCTTCACTGTAGTTTTTAGAACGAAGAAAATCTCTTCCGATAAATACATCGTCCTGTCCGCTTCCGAGATTCATCGGTCCTAACATTTCGCTCATTCCCCATTCGGTTACCATACTCCTTGCGATGTTAGTCGCCCTTTCAATATCATTGCTTGCGCCTGTGCATATATCGCTTAAAAGCACTTCTTCCGCACTTCTTCCGCCCAAAAGTCCGCATATCATATCGAGCAGTTTTCCCTTTGCAACGTGAGTGTCATCATTATCGGGAAGTGATATTGTATATCCCGCAGCCATTCCTCTTGGAATAATGGATATTTCGTGCACTTCATCACAATTTGGAAGACACTGCATAACAACTGCGTGTCCCGCTTCGTGAACAGCCGTTATCTTCTTATCATCATCTGTTATTACCTTGCTCTTCTTTTCAGGCCCTGCAATAACTCTTTTTATAGCCTCTTTGACATCTTCCATTTTTATGGTCTTTTGTCTTTTCCTTGCAGCTAAAAGACTCGCTTCATTCACGACATTTTCAAGGTCTGCTCCCGTAAAGCCCGCAGTAGACTTTGCGACTACCTTTAAGTCCACATCCTTTTCTATAGGCTTTCCTTTTATATGAACCTTTAATATATCTTCCCTTCCCTTTACATCGGGAGGTGCAACAACAACCTGCCTGTCAAATCTTCCCGGACGTAAAATTGCAGGGTCTAATATATCCGCTCTGTTCGTTGCGGCGATTATGATTATTCCCTCCTGATTTGAAAACCCGTCCATTTCAACTAACAACTGATTTAAGGTTTGTTCTCTTTCGTCATTTCCTCCGCCAAGCCCCGCACCTCTGTGACGTCCGACAGCATCGATTTCATCTATAAATACGATACAAGGGGAATTTTTCTTAGCAGTGTCAAATAAATCTCTCACCCTGCTTGCTCCGACACCGACAAACATTTCAACAAAGTCCGAACCGCTTATGCTGAAAAACGGAACCTTCGCCTCTCCCGCAGTCGCCTTTGCAAGAAGGGTTTTTCCCGTTCCGGGAGGTCCCACCAACAACACTCCCTTTGGAATCCTCGCTCCAAGTTCAATATATCTTCTCGGTGTTTTTAAAAAGTCCACAACCTCCGCAAGTTCTTCCTTTTCTTCATCTGCTCCTGCAACATCTTCAAATGTCACAGGTTTATCTCCCTTATAAAGCCTTGCCTTGCTCTTTCCGAAGTTCATAACCTTTGAACCACCGCCGCCTTGTTGAGAAAAAAGTATGAATACAAAAACCCCCATAAAAATCAATGAGCCAATACCAACGATACTCGTTACCCAGCCTGAACTGGATGTAACTTTTCTCACATATGAAACTGACAGTTCTCCGGGGTTTTCGCTTACATATTCTGTAACAAGTGCGTTTAATTCATTAACCGGAATATTAGTCGTAAGGGTTGTATCTCCCGTTTTTAACTTCAAAGCCGCAGTTTCCTTGTTTTTGTCTATTACTATTTCATTCACATTCCCCGCTTCAACGTGCTGAACAAGTTTTGAATAATTTATTTCTTTTGTCTTCGCTGAATTATTTAACCCAAGCGCTCCTCCCGTTAAAGAAGAGATTAAAAAATAAATACCAATTACCAAAACTAAATATATAACTATAGTTTTATAACCTTTTTTCAATTATTCTACCTCAATTCCTTTTTTTATCACAATAATTATGCCTCTTCCAATATCGCCACATAAGGCAAATTCCTGTATTTCTGGTCACAGTCAAGTCCGTATCCTACGATAAATTCATCATCAATTTTAAACCCTGTATAATCTAATTTTAAATCAGATTTATCCTTAGTGAAAAGAGAAAATATCTTTACGCTTTCTGCTTTATCTTTTAAAAACTCTTTTAAAAAAGAAAGCGTATTTCCCGTATCCAAAATATCTTCAACTATTAATACATCCTTCCCCTCAAGGTCTATATTAAATTCACCTTTTAGCGTAACTTTTCCGCTGGACTTTGTAAATTCATAACTGGAAAGAGTTATAAACTCGATTTCTGCATCTAAATCAATGCACTTTGCCAAATCGGAAAATACCATAAATGCTCCTTTTAAGACACATAATAAGACTAAGTTTTTATCTTGGTAATCTTTTGTAATCTGTGCTCCTATTTGTGCAATTCTTTGTTCTAACTCTTCTTTACTATATAGTATTCCACTCTTTTTCATATAAATATTATTCCTTTTCTATATAATCAATTACTAAGATGTTTTTCGTAGACTTGTCTGTTTTATACTTTTCGCTTATTTCTTCACCTCCGACATATATAATATTATCCCCTTCTAATATTATTGGAATGTTATGTCTTTTTTCCTTTGGGATTTTTTTGTCTATAAAGTATTTTTTTACACTTTTTTCACCTTTTAAGCCAAGAGGTGAAAACTTATCCTGTGCAAGTCTATTCCTTATTGTGATGTTACCTTGTATTTTACCACAATCAATATATTTTACATCGCGTTTTTTGAAATTATTTTTATTTATTTTTAAAAATTTTAAAATAAATAAATCATTTTCAATTAAATACTCTTTATTTTCCTTAATATTTTTTATATCAAAGGTATATAAAAAATCACTTTTTTCTTTTTTCTCATCCTTGATAATCATCAGTTTATCGTATCGTCTTTTTAACGTGTATCCATCATTTAAGCTTATATCAAATGTAGTCTTATTATTTAATAAATTTATTATATTTTCTATTTGAGAATATTTAATATTTCTTTTAAGCCCTGCCTTTTCTGCCATATTTAAAATAACCTGTCTTTTGACTATTTCCTTTTTACCCTCTAAATCTAATACATTAACACTCACCAAATTTTCTTTTTTATCAATTTTTATTTCATCAGCCAAAGAATTTATCAGATCATAAACCAAAGACTGTGTTCTTGAAAAGTTTAATATGTGTTCTGCTGCTTTTTCATTTACTTCATTTAATTTTGGAATTATTTCACCCCTTATAAAATTTCTCGTATAATTCGTATCAAAATTAGTTATATCCGTCGCATATTCTATACCTTTTTCTTTTAAAAATAATAATATTTCTTCCTTTTTTATATTTATAAAAGGTCTTATTATTTTCTCATTTTTATTTTCAATAGAGCATACTCCTTTTACCCCACTGCCCCTTACCAGATTTAAGATTATGCTCTCTGCATTGTCGGTTATATGATGAGCAGTTGTGATTTTATCATAACCATTCTCTTTCATAACATTAAATGCGAGTTTATAACGCATAATTCTTCCCGCCTCTTCCAAAGTCAGATTATGTTCCTTTGAAACTTTTATAATATCCTCTTCAAAATAATAAAGTTTTATATTTTCTTTTTTTGCAATATCTTTTACGAGGTTTGCATCGTATACTGCTTCTTTTCTTATCTTATGATTTAGATGAAAAAGCCCGATTTCAAATTCTAATTCTTTTTTTAAGCTGTTTAACACGTAAAAAAGCCCCACCGAATCGCCTCCGCCGGAAATCATAATTAAGATTTTTTCTCCGTTTAAAATCAGGTTATTTTTTACAATATTTTCTTTAACTTTTTTTACCAAATCACTGCTCATAAAAATAATTGTAATAAAGCAAAAACAAAATATCAAGATATTTTATAAAACAAGAAAAAAAATTCAAAAAAAAGAATAAATTTTATTTACAAAGATAGAAATTTGCTTTAATATATATATAATTTAAACAAATTTTTACATACCGTATTATTAAACAAAAAAGGGAGGAATTTATGAACAAAATTTTAAAAGACGGATTGACTTTTGACGATGTATTATTGATACCAAGACAAAGTGATGTTATTCCATCACAGGTCGACACTTCCACAAGGCTTACAAACAAAATTTCTCTGAATATTCCCTTAATCAGTGCAGGAATGGACACTGTCACAGAATCAAAACTTGCCATTGCAATAGCAAGACAGGGAGGAATCGGGATAATTCACAAGAATATGACAATTAAGCAGCAATCAGAAGAGGTAGACAAGGTAAAAAGAAGTGAGCATGGCGTTATAGTTGACCCTTTTTATCTCTCTCCAAACCACAAAGTCGCAGATGCACTTGATTTGATGAGCAAGTATAAAATTTCAGGTGTTCCAATCACAGATAGTAGCGGAACATTGGTTGGAATTATCACAAACAGGGACTTGAGGTTTGAAAATGACCCCGATAAATATATAAAGGAAGCGATGGTAAAGGACAATTTAATCACAGCACCAGTTGGAACAAACCTTGAAGATGCGGAAAAGATATTAAAAAGACATAAAATAGAAAAGCTTCCTATCGTGGATGATAACTACAAATTAAAAGGATTAATCACTATTAAGGATATTGAAAAGAAAATACAATATCCTAATGGAGCAAAGGACGAGCAGGGGCGTTTGTTAGTCGGAGCAGCAATAGGAACAGCTCCAAACACAATGGAAAGGGCAGAGGCTCTTTTAAGTTCAAATGCAGATGTATTGGTTCTTGATACTGCACATGGACATTCAAGCAATGTAATAAATTTATTGAAAGAAATTAAAAAGAATTTTCCGAACGCACAGGTTATCGCAGGAAACGTTGCAACGGGGGACGCTACAAGAAGCCTTATAGAAGCCGGAGCAGATGCGGTGAAGGTTGGAATGGGGCCTGGGTCTATTTGTACAACGAGGGTCGTTGCAGGAATCGGAGTGCCGCAGGTTACGGCCGTTATGGACTGTGCTGATGTTGCAAAAGAGTATAACATACCTATTATCGCAGACGGCGGAATTAAATATTCAGGCGATATAACAAAGGCAATCGCAGCGGGAGCGGATACAGTTATGATAGGAAGTATGTTCGCAGGAACAAAGGAAAGCCCCGGAGAACTTATCATATATCAGGGAAGACAGTTTAAAAGCTACAGAGGTATGGGTTCAGTCGGAGCAATGAGTCAGGCAAATAATTCTTCAGACAGATATTTTCAATCAGGACAGAGAAAGCTTGTGCCTGAGGGGGTTGAGGGAAGAGTTGCGTATAAAGGCTCTCTTGCGGACAGCGTATTCCAGCTAATAGGAGGACTCAGGTCAGGAATGGGATACTGCGGATGTAAAAATATAAACGAATTAAAAGAAGATACTCAGTTCGTAAAGATAACGACAGCTTCACTTCAGGAAAGTCACCCTCATGATATAAGCATCGTTACAGAATCTCCAAACTATACAAGAGAGTTTTAATATGGGAAAAGAAACTATTATTGTATTGGACTTCGGCGGACAGTATAATCAGCTTATCGCAAGAAGAATAAGAGATTTAAACGTATATTGTGAGATACTTCCCTTTGACAGTGACATTGAAAAAATAAAAGAGAAAAACCCAAAAGGTATTGTGTTTACGGGTGGACCAAACAGCGTATATTCAAAGGATGCACCTATGTGCGATGAAGAAGTGTTTAAACTTGATGTGCCAATTCTTGGGATATGCTATGGTATGCAGCTTATAACAAAAGTTTATTTAGGAGAGGTTACCTCCTGTAACACAAGCGAATATGGTAAAAAACAAATCACTGTGAAAATAAACAAGATAGCGGTAATAAGCAGAATGATGAAGATAAACAGGACGG
>CAMSGF010000007.1 GCA_947058225.1 uncultured Eubacteriaceae bacterium | reverse complement strand
TCGTACCCGTCTATTTCCTTGCCATTCACGGTCACCGTAGCTCCCATGGTCTGGAATTGCCCTTGTCGGACTTGAGGTCGGTTTTATCTACGCTTATAAAGCAGGGTGGCAGGTCAGCACTGCTTCTGTCGTTTCAAGTTCGTTTCTTGCACTTGCATTGATTTTTGTCGGATATTTGTTATATAATGAAACGCTTAGTTTAAATAAAATACTTGGAATTGTTATATGTCTTATAGGGTTATTATTTATAAACCTAAAGTGATTTTTTATTGTTAATTTAGAATGACATATTTAATTTAAAATAAAAATTATGTTTTTTTAAAAATAATAAAAAATCAATAAGTTAATAAAGTCAATAAAATCAAATAAAGGGAGGATACATATGGTAAAAGAAATAGACCCAAAGGAAACTAAAAGAGCGGCAGCATTTGACTTATGGATGAAAGCTCCTATGCCTATGGTGACGCTTTTTAAAACGATAGATGTGACAAATCTTATCAAAATAAGCCGTAAAAACGGATATAAGTTTAATATGCTTATGTGCTACTCTGTTTTAAAGGCAGCATCAAAGACTAAAGATTTTTATCTTCTTCCATTAGGTGAGAAGATGATGCTTTATGATAATCTCGCAATAAGCGTTGTCGTTAAAACAAAGAATGATATAAGTACGTGTGATATTCCTTTTTATAATGATATTAAGCGTTTTAACGAGGAGTATCTCTCCCTTACAGATAAGGTTAAAAGCACAGGGCAGATGTATGATTTAGGAGAGGAATATATGGTTATAGGAAGCTCCTCTCTCGCACAGTATGATATTGACGGGGCGGTTAATATATACGCCGGGTTTTATAATAACCCATTTATTATTTGGGGTAGGTATCGGAAAAAGCTTTTTAAAACTATACTTCCCTTATCCTTTCAGTTTCATCATACGCAAATGGATGGTCTTGAAGCGGCAGGCTTTCTCGAAGATTTGCAAAGGGAGATAAACACACTTAAGATATAAGCTTTTATAATATACTATTTCCCGGGAAATGAATTATATATTTATTTTGTTTAAAATGAAAATGATAAGATTGTGATTTTCATCGGTTTTATAATTTTTATTTAATGTTATTATAAGACAGATGAATGTAGAAATGATTTAAAATGGGAGAGAAAAAATGATTAAAATAAGAAATGAAAATAAAAAAGATTATAAGAGGGTTGAAGAAATTACAAGAGAAGCCTTTTATAATATGTATATGCCTGGGTGTTTTGAGCATTATTTAGTTCATATTATGAGAGGACATGAAGATTTTATCCCTGAATTAGATTTTGTAATAGAATCAGACGGAGAAGTTATAGGAAACATTATGTATACAAAATCAAGGCTTGTCGGAGAGGATGAAAGGGAGAAGAATATACTTACATTTGGACCTGTTTGTATCCTGCCAAAGTATCAAAGGAAGGGATATGGGAAGATGCTGATGGAGTATTCCTTTGAAAAAGCAATAAATCTTGGATATGATAGCATTGTGATTTTTGGAAGTCCGAGCAATTATGTAGGCTTGGGGTTTAAAAGTTGTAAAAAGTATAATATTTGTCTTGAAGGGGATGTATTTCCTACGGCTATGCTGGTAAAAGAGCTCGTTCCGGGGGCTTTGAAGGAAAGGGAAATAAAGTGGAAGTATTTTGATTCTCCTGTTATGCAAATAAATGAAGCAAAAGCTAGAGAGTTTGATGAGCGTTTTGAAAAGAAAGAAAAAAAACATACTTTAAGTCAGGAGGAATTTTATATATATTCCAATTCAGTGATTAAGTAGTTAAAAGTTTAAATTTTTAATATGATATAAATATTATAATTTGTACGTTTTATACAGAGAATGTAGTGGAGAAATTTTTTATAAACGATAAATATTTTAAATGTAATGCTGTGGTTTATTTTTATGGTATGATTTAGATTATAAAAAATTAAAAGTCGATACAATGCAATCTTAAAAAGGGTATATTTTTGTATGGTATTTAATATTAAATCTTAAGTTTTTATACATTATAATTTTGTTTGTATTTTTATTAAATAAAGGATAAAAAAGCATTTATATAATTTATAGATGTTTTTTCCCCCCCCATAAAAAATTTCAAATTAAATTATATTGATTTTTAGGAGGTTTTATTATGAACGGTTTGTTTTATGAGATGATATTTAAAAGGAAGTCCTTTCATATTTTCAGGGATACGGGAAAAGGAAAGATAAGTAAAGAAGAACTTATAGGAATTGAAAAAAAGTTTAAGAGTGTTAAGCCTCTTTTTGATGATATAAAGGTGGATATGAAAATAGTAAAAGAAGATGAAACATCGTGCAAGAGGGGTGCAGATTATTGTATTCTTCTTTACAGTGAGAAAAAGGGGAATTATCTTCAAAATATAGGATATATAGGAGAGCAGCTTGATTTATATTTGGCGTCTATGGATATAGGCTCCCTCTGGTTTGGGATAGGAAAGGTTAAAGAGGATAAATATAATGGTCTTGATTTTGTAATAATGATTGCAATTTCAAAAGTTAAAAAAGACAAATTCAGAAAGGATATGTATAAAAGTAAGAGAAAACCGTTGGAGGAGATTTATGAGGGGAAGAATCTGGCGAATATTTTAAATGTTGTAAGGTTTTCTCCAAGTGCCTGCAATACGCAGCCTTGGATGGTGGAAGAAAAAGATAATATGATTAAAGTATTTAGGTATAAAAAAGAAGGTAAAAGGGGTATGATGCCTGTAAACAAGGTTACTTATTATAACAGAATCGATATGGGAATATTTTTATTCATTTTGGAAGTATGTCTAAAAAATGAAGGGATAATATTTCAAAGAGAGCTTTATGATGATTATGACATAGCTACAGATTTAGAAAAAGTGTTGGTGGCTATTTATAAAATGCAGGCGTAGGTGTATATAAAAAAATAAATAAAAGAATAGTATTTGATATATAAGTATGATTTTAATAAAAGCGGATATTAAGCATTAGGATATATGTTTTGTATTAAAGTTAAATTTAAACAAATTAAATTTAAATATATTATATATATACGAGTATTGATGGTTTTTAATGATGATAAATTTATGAGGTTATAAGAATTTATTTTATAAAAAATATATCTAAATTGTTATTATTATCTAGGGTTAGTTGTTTGACTTTTTTGTGTTATTTATATATAATTGCAATTAATTAGATGTAAAATATTATCAAAGGAATGGATATAAGGTATGTTGCCTTTACAGGAGAGATTATTAAAACTTTTAAAAGAGATAGATGAAATATGTTTAAGACATAATATTGAATATTTTTTATATGCGGGAACACTCCTTGGTGCAGTTAGAAACAAGGGTTTTTTGCCTTGGGATGATGATGCGGATATTATAATGACAAGGGATAATTGGGAAAAGTTTAAAATTTATGCACCGGGGGAATTAAAAAAGGGCAGAAAATTAGAATGGCTAGGCAAGGATAAAGATTATCCCTATGTTATGCCTCATTATGTGGATATGGAAACTTCTTGTATATATAAACCGAGATATTGGGGGCTTGCAAGTGAAGGGACGTATATTGATATGTTTATAGTTGACCCTATCCCAAGAGATAAACAAAAGCAGGAAGAATATAAAAAGAAACTGTATGAATATATAGAATTTGTAGATTCTCACGTTTTAAACTCAATAGAATTTGACGGAAAAGCATTTAAGAAAAATATGGCAGAGAGTAAGAAGTATGGCAGAGATTATGTAATAAAAAAATATGAGGATGAATTATTTAATATTCCAATTGATGAATGTGATGAGGTTATGTTTAGGTATAATAAACTTGCTGTGTATTTAGAACATACTCCGCTGACGTATGTATGGGATAAGAAATATTTTATAGACGGGCCTTTATACGTTCCGTTTGAAGATACAAAACTTCCTATATTCAATCGTTCTGAGGGATTTTTAAGACAGTGTTACGGTGATGATTGGATGATAATGCCTGAAGATTGTTCTGCGACACATGATGGGGCGCTCAGAAGCTTGGAAATTGGGTTTCTAGATTATTACGAAGATTATAAAGAAAAAATAGATGGGAATGAAATTTCCAATAAGTACAATACTATAAAGGGCATAGTTGCTGAAAAACGTTCGCTTCAAACTGATATGACCAAAGTAAAGCGTTCATTAGATGCGATAAAAAATAAGATTAAATTTGATAAATTTTATGAAACGCTCCCTATTGATGATATGCTTGAAAGGGGTGAATATGATTTAATAGTACAGATTTTTCATCCTTTTATAAGTGAACAATGTGCGAGAGAACATAGGATGCATGCAGTTATAATAGACATAAAAGACAATTTTAGGTATGCGTGTTTATATTCTCTTATTATGAGGGGAGAATATTATATCGCTGATAAAATATTTGGTGCATACAAGAGAAATTACAGTGAATATTCGGTTTTAATGAAAGAAATAGAGCGTATGTCAAAGTTTAGCAGAGATTTGGCTATAAGCTTAGAAACCGGGGATATTTCAGGTGCAAGGGATATTGTGAATAAGAAAATTGAAGAGTATCCAAATCACATAGGATTGATTCTTGCAAAAATTAGGTTTATGATAGAAGATAAAGAAAATACAGACGAAATAATGGAATATATAAAATTCTCGTTAAAAACTCATCCAAATAATATGGAACTTAAGAAGTTTTTGGCTGACGTTAATCTTATGAAAAATGAAGAAGATTTAGCAGTTGAATTGTATAGTGAGGTTCTTGACAACAGTAGAAATGCCGTTATGTTATTGGAAATTAATGAAATATTAAAATCTATTGGCAGGGAAAGAAAGTATGAATTATAAAGATATCGATAAAGATTTTTTTGAAGAACAAGAAATAAACAGGCAAAAAGAGATTCAAAATAAAATACTTATTTTATTAAAAGAAATTGATATTATTTGTAAAGAAAATGATATTAAATATTATCTTGCTGATCATTTGTTGTACGAAGCAGTTATGAACGGTGGTTTTATTGAGGATTCCTGCAGTGCAACAATTGTAATGACGGGAGATAACAGAGGGAAGTTTATTGAAGTTTGTTTGAAAAAAGGATTAAAAGAGGACAGATATATAGAATGTCTTGAAACAAATAAGGATTTTCCGGGGCTTGCAATTCATTACGGTGATAAAAATTCTACATTTTTTCATGTAGAAGAATTCGGTTTTTTTGAAAATTATGGAATACACATTGTGATTGAAGCATTAAAGCCTTTATATAAAAATAAAATAAATATGAGTTTATCAAAATCTTATTACAGAGGATTGGAAGCTAAAGTTTTTAAGGTAAAAGGCAACATTGGTAAATATATGAATTATGCCAATAAGATTGTTAAGAGTGTCTTTAAATTGTATGGGGTTGACAATGGGATAAAAAAAATGTTTAAGCATATTTTTTCTTTAAATGCTTCTTATGATAAATATTCAGTCTCGGGTTTATGGGAGAAAAGAAAAGATATTCCAAAGGAATTGGTTGACGAATACGACACAACGAAAGTAGAATTTGAGGGATATGAGTTTGATACATTTTATCATTATAATGAATATTTAAAGTGTAAATTTGGGATACAATGGGCAACAAGGAACATAATAGGCAGGAGAATGGAATATCCAATTATAACAGAGCCGGATATGCCTTATAATGAATATTTAAAACATGTTTATGCCTGTGGTATAGGCAAACAGGAATATTTAGAAAAGAATTCTCTTCTTAGAAAGTATAACAAGCAGATACAGCCTCTTAGAAGATATACGAACAGACAATGGTATATTGTCAGTTGTGTATGGGAGAGTTTAAATTTAAGAGAGAAATATATACCTGTTAAAGACGAGCTAAACCAAATTTTTGAAAAAAAAGATATTGATGAGTTATTAATAAGATTAAATGACTACCTAAAAAAAGTTTATGAGTATATGAGTAAGAGATTAGCATTATATTTTGATGGAGAGATATTGATTATGATGCTTATGGTAATGGCTGATAATTATAGATTATTGGATATGAAAAAATTTTTAAAAACTATTAACCTCGATGAGATGGAAACAGAAATTATTGAAAAATCTCCAAATCTTTCTATGAGAATGGATATTGAAGAAAATAATTTTAATGGGACTTTGGAAGAATATTATAACGATAAAAAAGTGGAGATGTCTTTACTGTACGAAAAGCGGGAGTTTGGTTTATTAAAAGAAAAATTAAGTTTTTATTTTAAAAAAATATATCAATATATAGATAAATACAAAAAAGTTATTATAAAAGGACATAAAACATCTAAAATAAACTCTGTAGAATTGGTATTTGACATAGATATATTAAAAATGGCAATAGTCATTCTTCTTTATAATAAAGATTTTAAAGATGTGTATTTCTTAATAAGAATATTACAAACAGATGATTTATCCCCTCATTTATACAATAATAAGATGAGGGAGAACGTATTTAAATGGATAGAGCATTTGGCTGATAACAGTGAAAGTGATATAGAAAATGATAATACTAAAGAAGAAGTTTTTGGAGATAATTAAAAAAGGAGATATATGATATGAAAGAGTTCTTAGAATTTATAGCATCGGTTTTGGAAGTGGATAGTTCGTTGTTAAATGAGGATTCAAAAGTTGGTTCTATTGAGGAGTGGGATTCTGTTGCACATCTTACTTTAGTTGTGGAAATAGAAGATGAATATGATGTGGAAATTCCATCTGATGAAATAGGCGAATATGATTCTGTTAAAAAATTATATGCACTTATAAAGGAAAAATAATATGAGTAAAATAGCATTATTATCTAATGTGAACATCGATTCTTTGAAGATGAAACTTCGAAGAAATAATGAAATATATCTGCCGCAGGGATATGGCGGATGGATGCAGGAGATATTAAATGAAACTTCGGGTTTGTATAAGTTTAAACCTGAAGTTGTTGTTTGTATTCCTTACGGAAATGATTTGATGGCTTCGTGGGAGAGTGAAGAAGACGGAAAAGATGCAATAGACCAGATTTTTTTTGCATTTAATAAACTTTTAGAAAATTTGCCTAAAGCAAATGTTTTTATTGGCACACTCGATATATCAAAAAAAGAGATAAGACCTATTTGCTCAAAAAGGAGAGAGGTTTTCTTTGAAAATTATTGGTATGAATCTATATTCGAATTAGACAGTGAAAGATGTGTTCCGTTGGATATTAAAGAAATCATATCAGAATATGGGAGAGATGTTGTTTATTCCAATAAATTATGGTATGCAGGCAGTATGCCGTTTTCACCTAAAGGCAATAGCTTTATAGCAAAAGAAATAAATAATATTATTTTTGCACTTGAGGGAAACAGAAAAAAATGTATTGCACTTGACCTTGATAATACTCTTTGGGGAGGAGTTATCGGTGAAGATGGGCTTGAAGGGATAGGGCTTTCAGAATATAAAGAAGGGGCGAGATATAAAGATGCACAAAAAAGGCTTAAAGAATTAAAGGATATAGGCGTACTTCTTTGTGTTGTATCCAAGAATAATGAAGATGATGCGATGGATGGGATAAATAAACATCCCAGTATGGTCCTTAGGAAAGATGATTTTGTCGCTTTAAACATAAATTGGAAAACGAAAGCGGAAAATATTCAAGATATTGCTCAGGAGTTAAATATTGGGACAGATTCTTTTGTGTTTCTTGATGATAATCCTGCCGAGAGGGAACAGATGAAGGATGTTTTGCCTGAGGTTAGTGTCGTGGACTTTCCAAAAGACGTTATGGATTTGGAAAAGACTGTAATTGATATGTATAAAAAGTATTTTTATCTTTATAAATCTACAAAAGAAGATTTGGAAAAGACAAAAATGTATCAGGCAGAAGGGGAGAGAAAAAAGATACAAAAAAAGGCGGTTACATTATCTGATTATCTGAAGTTATTGGAAATTGAGATAGATATACACCGTTTGGAAGATTTGGAATTTGAAAGAGTCCATCAACTGACCCATAAGACAAATCAATTTAATCTTACGACAATAAGGTATTCAAAAGAGGAGCTGGAAAATATTAAAGATGATGAAAATTACAGAATATACACAGTTCATACGAGAGATAAATATGGTGATAATGGATTGGTTTGTGTTGTTATTGTTCATATAACAGATGATAAAAGTGCAGAGGTCGAAACATTTTTGATGAGTTGTCGTGTTATGGGCAGGGATATAGAAAAAGTTGTGTTATCAAAGATAATGGATTCACTGAAAAATGATGGGATAAAGGAGATTAAAGGTGAGTATATAAAAACTTTAAAAAATGCTCCTGTAGAAGATTTTTATGATAAGATGGAATTTGAATGTGAATACAAAGACGAAAATACAAAAAAATATAAAAAAGATTTATCTTCTTCTTTAAAAACGGAGGAAGTATATAAAAAAATAGAATTTAGAGGTTAATAATGAAGATACATCATATCGGTTATGCCGTAAAAAATATAGAAAAAAGTATAGAAGTATTTAAAAGACTTGAATATGATATAGGTGAAATTACAAGGGACGATTTACGAAAAGTGAATATTTGCTTTGTGGAAAAGGATGGGTATGTAGTTGAGTTGATTTCACCGATAGATAAGAATGAAGAATCTGTTGTAGACGGTGTTTTAAAGAAGAGTGGAAACGGTCCGTATCATATTTGTTACATTGTTTCAAATATGGAAGATGGAATAAGAGAACTTAAAGAAAAGAAGTTTAAGCCTATAATTATGCCACAGGAAGCCTGTGCGATTGATGGCAAAAAGGTTTGCTTTTTATTTAATAAAGATATCGGACTTATAGAGATTGTGGAGGAATAATATTATGAAGTTATTTACAGTAGGACCCGTACAAATGTATGAACATACATTAAAAGAAAGGTCAAAGCCTATCCCTTATTTCAGAACGGATGAGTTTTCAAAAGTGATGCTTGAAACGGATGAAATGCTAAAAGAATTGCTGCATACAAAAAAAGATTCTAAAAGTATTTATCTTACGGCTTCAGGCTCGGCAGCTATGGAAGCTGTTGTATGCAACTGCTTTAATAAAAAAGAGGATAAACTTTTGGTTGTTGTCGGAGGGACTTTTGGGAAAAGGTTTTTGGATATTTGTGAAATACATGAAATCCCGAATGAGGCTATTATATTAAAGAATAATGAAGTTTTAAGTGAAGAACATCTTTTAAAATATAATGACAGTGGGATTACGGGGGTGTTGGTAAATTTAGATGAAACATCTACGGGGCAGCTATACGATATAGATATGATAAGCAGTTTTTGTAAAAAAAATAATGCTTATTTAATAGTAGATGCAATAAGTACATTTTTGTGTGATGAGTATTATATGGACAAATGGGGGATTGATGCGACTGTTTTAAGCACACAAAAAGGCCTTTGTTTGTCTCCGGGAATGGCTATTGTAACAATGAATAAAAAAATAGTTGAGGAAAAAGTAAATAAAAATAATTTTCCATCTCTCTATTTTAATTTTAAAGATTATATGAGCAATATGGAAAGGGGACAGACTCCATTTACTCCGGCAGTCGGTCTTGTTTTTGAAATATATGATATGTTAAAGACTATTAAAAAAGAGGGGTTATCAAACAGGCTTAAAAAAATAGATAATTTAGCTAAAGTATACAGGGAAAATATTGTCGCAGACGGAATCAGCCTTCCTGAATATCCTTTGTCAAATGCTGTTACTCCGACTGTGCTTGAAAAGCCTGTGGCTATGGATATATTTAATGAACTTAAAAATGATCACGATATGTTTGTAAATCCAACCGGCGGGGTTAATGCTGATCATGTGCTTCGTGTTGCACATGTGGGAGATTTAAATGAAGAGGATATGATAGAAATAAGTTCAAAAATAAAAGAATTATATAAAAAATATTAATATGGGAGAGAAGAGATGTTAAAGCTTGCGGATAAAAAAGATTTAGATAATATTGTTTCATATTTGAAACAGGATATAGCAGATTGTGTATACTTATATATTGATATTACAGTTTATGGTCTTGATAATCCAAATATGAAAGTTTGGTATGATAATGATGACAATGGAGATGTTACATTGGTCGTAATGAAGTATTATGATAGTTTTCAGCTTTATACCGATAAGGAAGAGTATGATACAAATGCAGTAAATGAATTGATTGAAAAGTATAAAGTTTCGATGGTTTCAGGCAACTGCAAAATGATACGGAAGTTACATCCTTTATGTGAGAAAGAATATACAGCCGATTATGGGCAGGTTTTGGAGTTTGGGAATGTGAAAAAAATGATTTCAGTAAAACCCCATACCATTATCAGAAATGCAAAAATTGAAGAGATGTATGAGGCAGCCAAACTTATATGTACAGACCCTGATATCGGTGGACATTATACCCCTGAATCGTTATGTAAGCAGCTTGAAGACAGAATGCGTTCAAGTATGGGAAGAAGTTGCATAATAGAAGAAGATGGGGAAATATTAGCACATGTTGCGACATATGCAGAGGCAGATGGACTTGCTGTCTGCGGTGGACTTATAGCAAAACCTGAATACAGTGCAAAGTTATATGGATTTGCAGTTTTGAATTTTTTAATGGAGCAGCTTGAAGCAGAAGGTAGAAGAGTATTTTTCTTTATGATGGACCCGAAATTAACTAAGTTATATTTGAGAATGGGATTTTATGAGTGTGCAGATTATGCAAAGTTAACACGAATAAAATAAAGTGTATAAATTTATTTTAGTATTATTTGTTTGAAAATAGGTTTATTGTAATTTTGTTATTAGATTGATACGAAAAAGACAATTTTTTATGTAAAATTGTCTTTTTAATTATAATTTTATCTTTAAAAATGCAAACTCTACTCAAAAGGGATTAACAAAAATATAATTTGTTGATATATTTGTTGTGATTTTAACAAGAGGAGATATATTGATGAATCAGGAAAGAATAGGAGAATTTATAAAAGTTTTAAGAAAAGAAAAAGGATTGACGCAAGAAGAGTTGGCAGAAAAGCTTGATGTGAGCTTTAAGAGTGTTTCAAAGTGGGAAAACGGCAGAGGGATGCCAAGGCTTTCTACATTGCAGGCTTTGAGCGAAGAGTTGGATGTTACGGTGAATGAGTTATTAAGCGGGAAGAGAATAGAAAGTAAAGACAATGTGAAGCATTTTGAAAAAAATATGGTTGATATGATAGAGTATTCAAACACTAAAATTTTAAAAGCAGTGAAACTGACATATTTGGTGGTTATTGTTTTTGGACTGTTTCTTGCGATTTCAGCTATTAGTATATTCCCAAGTGAAAGCAGTTGGGGAAGTGTATATTCTTTTATCGGTGTATTAATATTTTCTTTTGGAGTTGGGTTTATGTTTAAGTCATTGGGAAAGGTTAAGCAAGTTGGAATAATAATTGCCACATTAATATTTTCTATGTCGATACTGTTATTTAGCGATTATATTAATGTAAAAGAATATAATATGCCACCGAGATTTCGTATTGCAACTTTAACGATTGGAGATTATGTGGCATATGAAACTTTATTTTATAATGTGTATAGAGTAAATGGAACTGAAAAATTTTATATAGATAAACACAAGAGTGTCAATGAGATGACACCTGATAATCTTCCTGTAAATATAAGGGAATAAATAGTGGTATTTTATGGATAGAACACAATATAATGTGTAATGAATTAGTGGATATCAGGGAGTTTCATAATTATTCAAAAAAATTCAAAAAGTTTTCAAAAATATGTTGACAAGATAGGTTTAATTTGGTATCATAATCAAGCTGTTAAAAAACAGCGAGTTAATTAATAAATGAAATAAAAGAGAAAAAGGTAAGAAACTACTAAAAATTTAGTCAGTGAAATTGAGGATAATGAGTCGGAATTAAACGATAAAATCTTCTTTACTGAGGGTAAAGAAGTAAGATATTAAACGAGAGTTTGATCCTGGCTCAGGACGAACGCTGGCGGCGTGCTTAACACATGCAAGTCGAACGAGAAGCCTGTAGCTGATTCTTCGGATGAAGCAACAGGTAGACAGTGGCGAACGGGTGAGTAACGCGTAGGTAACCAACCCCATACAGGGGGATAGCCCATGGAAACGTGGATTAATACCCCATAAGACCACAGCATCGCATGATGCAGTGGTAAAAACTCCGGTGGTATGGGACGGACCTGCGTCTTATTAGGTAGTTGGTGAGGTAACGGCTCACCAAGCCGACGATCAGTAGCCGACCTGAGAGGGTGATCGGCCACATTGGGACTGAAAAAGAAAATCAAAGAATTGGAGGAAGGTAA
>CAMSGF010000006.1 GCA_947058225.1 uncultured Eubacteriaceae bacterium | reverse complement strand
TTTAAAATGCTCATACTGACAATGGTATGCGATACATTTTCTCTTGGAGTAATAATTTTTATCTTATCAGAAAATTCTTCATTTATCCTTTTATATAAATAATCAAATAAATTTTTATAAATTTCTTTGTTCTTTTCTAAATTTTTATTCGCTATTTCGCACGCTTTAGACATTCCAGCAATAAGAGGAGTATTTATCGTACCACTCCTGAAATTATCCTGCTGCATTCCTCCATGTATTGATGGAACTAACGTTATATTCTTTTTTAGCACCAATGCCCCAACACCCTTTGGACCATGAAATTTATGTGCGGAAAATGAAATCATATCCGCATTTTTTAAATTAAGGTCAATTTTACCCACAGCCTGCGTTGCATCCACGTGAACCAAAGTTTCGGGATTAATCTTTTTTATTTTAGTAATAATGCTATCTATATCCTGCACAACCCCAAATTCATTGTTCACATAAATCAAGCTTACAAGCTTTGTCTTTTTATTCACTTTTTCACATAATTCACTGGTATTTATTACACCATTTTTATTTGCTGATATAAAATTACAATTTATATTCTTATTTTCTAAATATTTAAATACATTTGTTACACAAGGGTGCTCTATTTTAGTCGTTATTATATTTATATCGGAATCATATTTTTCAACTGTTCCTTTTATTGCAAGGTTACAGCTTTCAGTTGCTCCCGAAGTAAAAATAACATTGTAATTACCTCCTAACCCAAGTAACCTTAATATATTCTCTTTCGCTTCTTTCAATATCTTAGACGCTTCAAAACCCATTTTATGAGCAGAAGACGGGTTTGCATAATTATCTTTCATATAGTAAACAATATTATTTATAACCTCGTCATAACATATTGTACTGGCTGCATTATCAAAATAAATATTATTCATTTATAAACTCCTTAGTTATATATTTAGATGTAAACCCTCTCATAATCGAAGTATAATACATATAAAAACTAATACTGTCTCCTATTTTAAATGAATCTTTATCTTTACTATCCGTAATATCCACTATCAGATGGTCACTGCTTCCTCCAAGCAAAATCATATCCTCATCCAATGGAAAGATATCCATATCAATATCCTGTTTCCCAACCGATAAAACTGCTCTTTTCCTTATACCCCTATCCACAAATTCAGCCTTCGTATTTAATGCAGACATCCCTCTGTTACCTATTGGAATTGACGGCTTGTCTTTTATCTCAATAATTTCTGCTTCTAAAATAAAAGCATCTTTTATCATTGTATCGATATGCTTTCTGTAAGTACAGTCCCTTCCAAGATACAATGTATCGCCTATTCGAAGATTTGTTATACCATCAACTGCCCTATTCTCCCTAAAGAGAGTATAGCTTGTAGAATTTCCGCCGCTTACCACTTCCAATTTTATATTGAGTTCTTCTTCTATCATATCCTTTAAACTTACTAAATACGTTAAATTCTCCTCACTTGGAAGAACCCCTCCGTAACACGTAAGGTTAGTCCCTATTCCCTTTAACTTTATATTTGAAAGTGAGTTTATATATCCCGCCGTATCAAGCAAGTCCTCCCTTTCAAAGCACCCCTCTCTCAAATCACCTATATCTGCCATTAAAATACACTCATACTCTTTATTTTGCTTTATACATTCTTCATTTAAAGCAAATGCTGTTTCCTTTTGACTTATAAGTGAACAGGTCGAATATTTAACCGTATCGGATACCCTTGAAATGCTCGGAAGCCTTATAAGCCACTTTTCTGCATCGTCGTATTTGATATTCATTAAATTTTCAATCCTGCTGTCACCAAAACGCTTGATTCCCGCTTTATAAAGTGTATCGACAATATGAACATTCGCCCCGTGCATCTTAGTTACTGCGGTAATATCTACATTGTATTTATTTAAAGTTTTGATAACTTCAGAAACATTTTTATATATTTTATCTAAATTAACTATTATTTTAGGTCTGTTATCCATACTTCTACCTTAATTTTTAAAAGAATGTACAGGTGCAGGTATTCTGCCTCCCCTGTTTACAAAATCTTCACTGCTGTAAGGATTCACACTCATTACAGGTGCGACACCGAATAACCCACCCCAATCAGCCATTTCTCCTTCTTTTTTTCCATATGCGGGAATTACCCTGACGGCTGTCGTCTTATTATTTATAACGCCGATGGAGATTTCATCTGCTATTATAGCTGAAATTGTACTTTCGGGCGTATCGCCGGGAATTGCTATCATATCAAGCCCGACAGAACATACACTGGTCATTGCCTCTAATTTATCAATGTTTAATGCCTTGTCCTCAACAGCCGCTATCATCCTGTTATCTTCACTGACAGGAATGAACGCTCCGCTTAAACCACCTACATTGCCAGATGCCATAATTCCGCCTTTTTTAACCGCATCGGTAAGCATTGCAAGAGCAGCCGTACTGCCATGCGTTCCACACCTTTCAAGCCCCATAACTTCAAGAATCTGTGCAACACTGTCCCCAAGCTCAGGTGTAGGAGCAAGAGATAAATCTAAAATACCAAACGGCACACCTATTCTTTTGCTCACTTCATTACCTATTAACTGCCCTGCTCTTGTAATTTTAAAAGCCGTCTTTTTAATAACTTCTGCCACCTCATCAAGAGTAGCGCCTTGCATATTCTCAAGTGCAGTTTTTACAACTCCGGGGCCGCTAACCCCAACATTTATAACACATTCCCCTTCTCCCACACCATGAAACGCTCCTGCCATAAAAGGATTGTCCTCGACAGCATTTGCAAATACCACAAATTTTGCACATCCAAAAGATTCATTCTCCCTTGTAAGATATGCTGTCTTTTTAATAATGTGCCCAAGTTTTTTTATCGCATCAAAGTTTATCCCAGTTTTTGTGCTTGCGACATTTACGCTTGAACAGACGTTATCAGTAGCTTCCAAGACATAAGGAATGGAATCAAAAAATATTTCATCACTTTTTGTCATTCCCTTTTGGACAAGGGCTGAATATCCTCCGAGTATATCAACGCCGACATCTTTTGCAGCTTTATCGAGAACCTTTGCTATTTCCAAATACTCATCGACACTTTTTGCATGAGCAAGACTTATGGGAGTTACTGAAAGTCTTTTATTCACAATGCTTATTCCAAATTCATCTCCGACCTGATTTGCTGTCTTTACAAGGTCTTTTGAAATAGATGTAATCTTATCATATATTTTTTTTGAAGTTTTTTTATAATCATCTGAAAAACAATCTAAAAGAGATATTCCAAGCGTCGTTGTTCTTATATCGAGGTTTTCTTCCTCAATCATCTTTATCGTTTCAATTATATCTTTATAAATCATCTATTTCTCCTTAGATTTTGTGCATTGCATCAAAAATATCTTCTTTTTGTATTTGAATTGAAAGATTCATATTCTTTCCTAAATCTGATAAAGCTTCCTTTACGTCTTTGAAAGAACATTCCTTTTCATCTATTTTAACAAGCATAAGCATCGTAAAGTATTCCCCCTGCATAACGGTTTGGGAAATATCTTCTATATTTACCTTTAATTTGCTTAAAACTTTTGAAACATTATATATTATACCAGTGGTATCTTTTCCTATAACGGTTATTATCGCCTTCATTTTTTCCTCCAATATCTCTCTTTTTTGATAACTTTTTTAAATATATTACCACAAATTCCTTTATATTTAAAGTTTTTTGATTTATAATGTATATATAAGGAAGGTTCTATTATGAAAATTAAATATATTTTTAACAGTGGTTTTATAATTGAAGATGAAGAGAATATTTTTATAATTGATGCTATAAAAAAATTTAAGCTTGAAAATCCGATGAACAAGAAGGTCTTTTTTCTCGTGACACATTCTCACGGAGACCATTTCAATCCGTTCATTTTTAACTACAAGGCGGATAACGTATATTACATATTAAGCGATGACATACGAATGAATGATACTGATAAACACTTGTTTATGCTAAAACCTTATATGATGCTAAATATTCATGGTGTTACAATAAAAACATTAGGCTCTACAGACAGAGGCGTTTCTTTTTTAATAAAATCAGGTTCAAAAACCTATTTCCACAGTGGTGATTTAAACTGGTGGCATTGGAAAAATAACGATACCCTAATCCAAAAGAAAGAAGAAGCAGACTATAAAAATGAAATTAAAAAGCTAAAAAAATATTTAAAAGACGACATCATCGATATCGCCTTTATTCCTGTTGACAAAAGGCTTGAAGAGTTTAGCACACTCGCTATTGATTTCTTTTTAAGTGAAATTCCCACTTTAACAGCCTTTCCTATGCATTTTGGTGTAAATTATGAATATATCGAAGATTTGGATCCTGTTATTAAAAAATATGATAATATAAATATAAAAATAATATATAATAAAAATGATAAATTTGAAATATAGTATATAATATATGAAATATTAAATTGAACTATTATAATTCGTTAAAAACTATTTTTGTTATTCTTATTTTGTTATGTAATATTTATTATGCGTATTCTCCTATATCAAGTCTTAACTTATCCGCAACCATAGCGATAAATTCCGAATTAGTCGGTTTTCCTTTGTTTTGGTCAATAGTATAACCGAATATATTATCTATTGTTTCAACTCTTCCCCTGTTCCAAGCAACTTCAATAGCATGTCTTATTGCTCTTTCAACCCTGCTTGGTGTTGTTTCGTATTTCTTTGCTATCATAGGATATAAAGTTTTTGTAATTCCTCCGAGTAAATCAATATCATCCATAACCAACTTAATAGCTTCTCTTAAATAAACATATCCTTTAATATGAGCAGGCACTCCGACTTCGTGTAAAATTGATGTTACCATAACCTGATAACTTTTTTCTCTGTTTACCTTGCTTTCAGAAAAAGAATAATCTATCTTTTCCGGGTTAAAATAACTTTTAATTTCTCTGTCAATTTCTTCAATATCAAACGGTTTTAGAAAATAATAATCTGCTCCAAGAGAAATTGCTTTCCTCGTAAAATATTCTCCTCCAACTGCTGACATCATAATTATATGGGGATTATAATTTTCATCTTTGCCAAGTTCTTGCAATACGCTGACACCGTCCATAACCGGCATAATCGTATCAAGTAGTACCACATCAGGCCTTTTCTCTCTTACAATCTCCAATAATTCTTTACCATTTGTAGTTACTCCAACTACATCATAATCTTTTTTTGTTCGTAAATAATTCACTACATTTGATGCAAATGTTTGATTATCATCTGCTATTGCGACTTTACGTTCCATAAACACTCTCCTTATCTTTTCTAGTAAAATAATATACAATGAATGTTACACCATTTTTATAGAAAAATTTGTCTAAAATTGTAAAAATAATAAATCTTCTAATGTCCATTCAATAAAAATCGCATAGCCCTTTGTCGGATCATTGACAAATACGTGTGTTACTGCCCCTATTATTTTCCCATTTTGTATTATTGCCGAGCCACTCATCCCCTGAACAATACCTCCTGTTGTTGAAAGAAGTTTTGGATCAGTCACTTCAAACATCATACTCTTTACATTTTTTGTCTTTTGCTTGTTAACTTTTTTTATATTTATATTATAATATTTTGGACCGCTTTCGTCAATCGTTGATAAAATTTTTGCTTTCCCTGTTTTTATTTCTCCCTGAAGGGCAATCGGCATAGGTTCTATCCCTTCTTTCGCCTCAAATTTAACCGCATCGCCGTATATACCATATTCGTTATTTTTGTCAATATCACCCACAATGTCTTTATTATCCCCGCTTATCATTCCCCTGAGTTCTCCGGGTCTTTGAGGAAGCCCCTTCACAACGCTTATAAGCTCACTTTTAACTATCGTACCGTTTCTCACAGGCATTAATATATTAGTATCAGAATCATTTATACTGTGTCCGAGTGCAAGGTATCTCTTCTTATCCTCACTGTAACAGGTAAGAGTTCCAATACCTGCAATATTATCCCTAACCCAAAGTCCTATTTTATATTTATCATCGCTTTTCGCCTTTACAGGCTCAATTTTTATATCTTTAAACTCATCATCTCTTTTTACGACCATATTTATTGACTTACTCGTGATTTTACTTAAAGCACTTTTTACCTGCTTTGCGTTATATACCATCTTTCCGTCAATTTTTACAATAATATCTCCAGGCATAACTTTTGCATCTCTTGCCGGAGAAACCATCTTTCCGTCTTTATCTTCTATCATCTCATATTCAAGTGCAATCGCACCTTTTGTATTAAGATTCACCCCAATTAAAGCACCTGATGGAATAAGTTTAATTTCAGGAACTACATTTACATTATATGAATTTATAGGAATAGTACCAAATAGCTTCGCAGTTATTTTATACTTCCCGGCTTTATTCGAATACAAGCTGACATTATTATCATTAAGGTCATAGCTTTCTTGTTTTTTACCATTTATTTCTATTTCATTTTCATTATAAACTTTGCAATATTTAGGCACGTTTAAAACGACCTTTGAAGTTTTATCTTTTAAGATTGATATTTCTGTCGGACCCTTTAGAGTATTTATCCCTAAAAGAAAAATGGCAAGAAACAAAAATATCAATTTCTTGTTCTTCACAAATTTACCTCCAAAAAGTAATTTTTAATTATTTTTTCCACATAATTAAAATTTACTACGGTAAATTAATGAAAAAATTTATATTTTATTTTTATAATTTTTGGCCTGGGAAAACATCTCGCTTGCGTGAATTTTTGTATTTTGCGTTATTGTTATTCCTCCAAGCATTCTTGCAAGCTCACTTATTCTCTCATCTTCATCTAGTTTTTTAAATGAAGTGTATACGACCGAATTCCTGTGTTTCTTTTCAATTAAATAGTTGCTGTCTGCCATAGATGCAATTTGAGGCAGATGCGTTATGGCTAAAATTTGATGCCTTTTACTCAAATCCCACATCTGTTTTGCAACAACCTGTGCTGTTCTTCCGCTTATCCCCGAATCAATTTCATCAAAAATCATAGTCGGAGTATGGTCGACTTCGGATAATACGCTCTTGATACTAAGCATTATCCTCGATATTTCCCCACCCGATGCAATTTTATCAAGAGGCTTTAAACTTTCCTGATTATTTGTTGAAATTAAAAATTCCACATCGTCAATTCCATTTTCACCAAATTGCATATCGTCTGCAAGGTCTGTAAATTTTATTGAAAAGTCAGTATCTTTCATTGAAAGAAGTTCTAAATTTTTCTTTATTTCTTCACAAAGGCTTTTGGCTTTATCTTTCCTTATCTGCCTTACTTTTAAAGCCAAATCTTTATATTTCTTTTTAGATTCGTTTAAACCGTCTTTAATATTTTTTATTTTTTCATCAAAATTGTCAATTAAATTTATTTTTGTTTCAATTTCAGCCTTGTATTCTAAAATTTTTTGTATATTTTCCCCATACGTTCTCTTTAAGATATTTATTTTATTTAATTTGTCTTGAATTTCATCAAGTTCGCTTGGTTCATATTCCAAAGTATCTTTGTATTCCCTTAAAAATAACACTGCCTCTTCAATTAACGTTCTCGCTTCTCCTATTAAAGAAATATTTTCTGATAAGTTATTGTCAAGTTCTCCCGCTTTTATAAGATTTTCTTCCACATTTACTATCGATTCACATATATTTCCCTCTTTTTTATAAAGTAAATCATACGAACCGTTTATATATTCAAACATCTCCTGAATATTTGAAAGAAGCTTTTCCCTGTTTTCAAGCTCATCATCAAGACCTTCATAAAGTTCAACAGCATTTATCTGCTCGTATTCTCTTTTGTATCTGGCTAAATTTTCCTCTTCCTTAACCTGATTGTCCGATATTTTTATGTATTCCTCATAAAGCTTTTTATACTCTTTGTACGCTTGTTTTAACGGATTTTTATATTCGTTTAACTCAGAAGCCGCATATTCATCCAAAAATGATAAATGTGTGCTTTTATCGAGTATCCTTTGGGCAGAGTTTTGACCATGAATATCAACCAAATGTAAGCCTATTTGTTTTAGCGTTCCAACATTTATTAAATTTCCGTTTACCCTTGAAACATTCCTCCCGTTTTCATACACTTCCCTTACTAAAATTAAATTGTTATCACTGTAATCTATATCCAAATCATCCAATAAACAGATAAGTTTTTCATTATTTTTTGGCACGTCAAACATAGCCTCAACTTTTATTTTTTCTTCCCCCGCCTTTATATTTTCAACATTCGCCCTTTGACCGAGTGCGAGGGATAATGCTCCTATAATAATAGATTTTCCGGCTCCCGTTTCCCCCGTTATTATGTTAAGACCTTTATCAAATTCGACTTCAATTTTATCAATAATTGCAAAATTATTAACATTCAAAGATAAAAGCATATTATTCTCCTTTTAAAATTTCCTGAAATTTGTTTACTAAATTTTTAGCCTTTTCTTCATCCCTGACTAAGATGAAAATTGTATCATCCCCCGCAACTGTTCCCATTACCTCATTTAGCTTAAGTCCGTCTATTGCAACTCCTGCAGCGTTTGCCATTCCGACAATCGTATGAAGACAAACCATACATCCGGCATAATCAATGGTGAGCACAGCCTCCTTAAAAATTCTCACTATTCTGTCATCAACATTCGCCGTCCTGTTATCATAAGATGCATATTTATACTTTCCGGAAGTCGTCATAACTTTAACCAGATTCATCTGTCTTATATCCCTTGAAACAGTCGCCTGTGTCACATTAATTCCACTTTCTTTTAATAACTTCGTTAAATCTTCCTGTGTTTCAACCTCGTGATTTTCTAATATTGATAAAATTTTTGCGTGTCTGTCTACTTTCATGACAACCCTCCTCTTCTTAATTTTGGTATTTGTATTTTTTTAACTAAAAGCGAATAAAAGTTATAATCATCAAAGCGAATAAAATACGCTTTTTTATCACTTCGTTTAACGGTTATATGTTCTGCCCTGCTTTCTATTTCCTTTCCGTCTAAAAAGATAGAACTTTTTTCCATAGAAAATTTAATTTTTATACATTCCCTGCTGCTTACGACTATCGCTTTATTATTTAGAGAATGAGGACATATAGGATTTAATATCATAAGGTCACAGCTTGGACTTACAATAGGACCTCCGCTTGAAAGGTTATATGCGGTTGAGCCTGTCGGAGCTGCTACAATGACACCGTCAGCATAATAATTTGCGATAAATTTATCATCAATATAAACTTCATAGTCTACCACACCGTCAAACTTCTTTCTAAATAGCACAGTATCATTAAGGGAAAAGCCCAAATATTTATCCTCGTTATAAGTATCAAGAAGGATTCTTTCATCTATATGATATTTGCCTTTTAAAGCTAAATCAATATAGTTTTTCCACTCTTCTTTTTCTACATTCGCCAAAAAGCCGACTTTTCCAAAATTGATTCCAAGAAGCGGCACATTAAATCCATCTATTGAATCTAAAAATAACAATGCGTTTAATATCGTTCCATCTCCGCCTATTACGATTATAAAATCTACATCGTTTTTAATATTTTTCTTATTTAATTTTAGTGAAGAATTAATATCATCGCCTAAACACACTTCAATATCTTTTTTATCAAGATAGTCTATTACAGACCTTGTAAATTTAAAATTTTTGTCCTTGTCTTTATTAGATATAATCCCAATTTTCATCACTTTACCTCTAAATTTTTATGTGCTTTATTTACACATTCTTTTGCCTTTTTTTCTATATCAAATTCAATCTTATATTTGCTAAAATATGCTATAAATTCAATATTGCCCTTTGGTCCTTTTATAGGAGAATAATCAAGACCGTTTATATATATCCCCCTATTATTCAGTTCATTTATTGTATTTATTATCACCTTTTCGTGAAGTGATTTGTCGTGAATGACCCCATTTCCCACATCCTTTTTCCCAACCTCAAACTGAGGTTTTATAAGGCATATATATGTAAAGTCGTCTTTAAAAAAATTAAGCAGATTATCGGCTAATTTTAAAACCGATATAAATGATACATCCATCACAGCCACATCAACTTTTTCCCCAACTTTTTCAAACTCCATATTCCTAAAGTTCGTTCTCTCAAGACAGACTATTCTATCATCATTTCTAAGTTTATAATCAAGCTGTCCATAACCCACATCTACTGAATAGACTCTCTTTGCACCGTTTTGCAAAAGACAGTCACTAAACCCACCGCTTGATGCTCCGACATCCAAACATACTTTATCACTCACATCCACATCAAAAACTTCAAGTGCTTTTTCAAGCTTTAACCCACCCCTGCTTACATATGGAATATCCTTTCCCCTCACTTCTATTTTCGAATCAACATCTATTTTAGTTCCCACCTTATCGACTTTGTTTCCGTCAACATACACAATACCCGCCATTATAATTCTCTTTGCCTTTTCCCTGCTGTCAGCAAGATTGTTATTACAAACTAAAACATCTAATCTCTCTTTCATTTTTTTCTCCTAAAAAAAGTAAAAAGGTTAAGTATCTTTGCCGCACGGTATATTATCTCATTTGTCTTGCTCAGTGCAAAATTTTTACAATATGCTTTTCCCCCAATAGTTAACGAAGCGACAATAGCGTTTATTATAAGTGAAATAAGAACAGTATCGGCAAGAGAGTAAATCTGTGCAATCTTTACGATTATAACAGCTACGGTTGCACCACTTATAATCCCGCATATATCTCCTACAACATCGTTTAATATATTACATACAATAGGAGCATTTCTAACCAATGTCACCGCTAAATCTGCCCCACTCACCTTATTTGCTGCCATTGAATTAAAAGGCGCTTCATTTGCACTTGTTATAGCCGTTCCGACCATATCGCACACTACCCCAAGCAACACAATCCCAAATAATACCAACAACGCACCGGTTAAATTTGAATTACCTATTAAGACCTGCGAAACTGTATTCATTAAAAAAGATATAAAAAAACTGAGTATCGTAACTTTTATTGCCCAAACATATTCTTTTTTTTGATTTTTTTTATTCATATATTTACCCTTTATTTATAATTGTAACACATTTTATACATTTTTAGTTATATTTATCCATTTTTCTCGACATATGTTCAAGACTTAAACTTATAGAATGAATATCCTGCGAGATATTTTCAATTTTATTTTTAAGATAAAACATAAATGATAAGCCCGCTATTAAAAGAAAAAATGTAAGAAGCGGATTAAAAAAAGATAATATATTTGTTATATTAGATAATTCTTCCATAATAATCTCCTAAATTTTGTATTAAAATTTACATATATCATATACTAAAATTAAAAAAAAAGAAAGGCAAAAAAATGTTAATTTCTTTTATAAGAGTAGCTTTACTTTATTTATTGGTGCTTTTTGCGATAAGAGTTTTAGGGAAAAGACAAATAAGCGAATATCAACCTTTTGAATTAGTCGTAACGATGATGATAGCAGACATTGCAGCTCAACCTCTTTCAGACGTCAACACTCCATTATTAAATGGAATTATTCCGATAGTGGTCTTTATTTTTTTACAAACGACAATATCTTTTGTAACTTACAAAAATGAACGTTTAAGAAAAATCATATGCGGAAAACCGGAGGTTTTAATAGAAGACGGACATATCAATCAAAAGAAAATGAATGATATGCTTATAGGAATAGACGACTTATGCGAACAGCTTAGAAACAATGATGTTATGGACTTAAATGAAGTATCAACACTTATTTTAGAGGCTAACGGAGACCCAAGCATCGTAAAGACAAGCGACAGTGGATTGTCATATGGGCTTATAAAGTATGGTAAGAGAATTCCTAAAAACTTAGAGAAGACAAGTACAACTGATTTTCAGTTAAATCAGGCATTAAAAAGTGCGAAGGTAAAAGACGACAGTGAAGTGTTTTTCGCCTACGTTTACGACAGTCAGATATACGTTATAAAAAAGGAGAATTTAAAATGAAATCATTTAGTTTTGCATCATTTCTCTTGATTGTTTTAATATTGATAAATATAGGTTTTTATACACAGCTTGAAGACACGACAAAAAGTCTTGACACAGACATAAATCAGATAATAAGTCTTTCAAAGGAGAAAGATTTAACAAAGGCACACAAAGAATTTAATAATTTAAAAGAAAAAATTAAAAATGACAAAAAAACATGGTTATTTGTAATTAATCACAGGGAACTTGACGATATTGAAATAAGCTTAAAGTTTATTGACGGATATTTTATGGAAAAAAACAAATCAGAAATCATTGCCAATTTACACACTCTTAAATTTTATGTGGAAAACATTTATACGAGAGAAAAAATTACACTTACCAATATTTTTTAAAAGAAGGGATAAAATTTTATTCTTTCTTTTTTATTTTGCTTTAATAAATTTTTTATAATTAATATTTTTATATACAATTTTTGTATTAAAAACTTTACTATATTAATATTCAGTTAAATAGTATTTAACTGTAAAAGAAAAAATATTTTTTCATATAACAGAAGATAATATATAATATTTTTTGTATTCTATCAGAAATATTTTTTATAATACTTTTTGTTAATGTCGGTATTATCTTAATTGGTGCAAGTTGCAGGCGGGGCGGCGATTGAAAAACCAGGGGAGATGGCGGCGATATTAAATAACCTGCAAGAAG
>CAMSGF010000005.1 GCA_947058225.1 uncultured Eubacteriaceae bacterium | reverse complement strand
TTTAATACCTCTGGCGTCAGCTCGTGAATGCCGTAGTGATCTTTGGAGAGCACGGTTTTAAAGCCTACCCGCTCAAGCTCCCGGAGGTTGGAGAGCACGCCGTATTCGGGACTAAGCAAGCAGTCCAGAAACATTTGAATGCCTTCTGTGTAGGTGGGGATGGAGAGGTTCTCACGAAGGATTTTGAAGCCGTCCGGCTTTTTGAAGTGAAAGATGGCGCTGTCTGTACTGCCTACCCGTTCTACCTTTCCTTCTGCCAGTACCTGATCGCCCGGCATGACGAATAATTTGAATTTCAAAGATGTACTTCCTGCATTGCAAACTAAAAGCTTCATTGTGACCTCCTGTTTCGGTTCTCTCGTTTTGCGTGATTTGAATCAATTTTGATAAATAAACTTGTCATAACCAGTCCACCCGCACATATAAATATAAAAACAAGGAGAGTGGACAAAGTGAAAAAGTTTTTTATTCTTATTATATGTGTTATGGCAATTTATTTGGGGCATACTTATGTGTCGGATGCTCAGTTTGTAAAATCTGTTAATGCTTTAAGCCAAAAGGTTGTAAATTTTATTTCAGGTGAAGATTCTAATAAGAAAAAAGATGATACGGTCGATGTTATGGTTTATTATAAAAACAAGGATAATATGATAGTTCCCGTCTTAAAGCGAATAAAAACAGAGGAGAATTTAAAAGATGCAGTTCTTACATATATGCAAATGGACTTATCCAAGCTAAATTTAGTCAGTGCCATAAAAAGAGATTCAATAAAAAATATGACTTCAAAGGACAGGATAGTCACCATTAATTTAAAAGATGAGGCAAATACGTATAAGACGGGGGCAGAAGAAAGTGCGTTTGTATATTCTATAGTTTATGCACTCACAGAATTTGAAGATGTAGACAGCGTTATGTTTTATTATAAGGACAAATCAAGTTTAAAAAACGGAATGAAGCTCAACAAGCTTTATTACAGGGATGACATAAATTTAGTAAAACAGGAAAAAGATTATGCTTCAAAACAGACCTTATACTGTTACAAAGATTTAGTGTACATTCCATACACTGTTTATGATAAAAGTGATAAGCTGTCATTCAAAGAGATATTAAATAAAGAGATGAATTATTTAAAAAACGAAAGATATTCTTCTCTTGATATAAAAAAGAATATGAAGATACTGGATGCAGTTATAAAGGATGATACAGGGTATATACATTTAAGCAAAGGGTTTAACGATATTGAAAATGAAGAGATGGAAAAAATTCAAAGGAGCATTATGCTAACCATAAAGGAAAATGTATCCGGAATAGAAAAAATTATATTTGTTATTCAAACTGATGATAAAAGTGGTATAATGAATACTATAATGATAAGTAATTATTCAAATTCAATAATCGGAGAGTAAATCAATGCAAAGAATCGATAACAGAATGTACGATGAAAAGAGAAAGTATAAGATAACAAGAAACTATACTATGCACGCTGATGGGAGTGTGTTAATAGAGGCGGGAAATACCAAGGTTATATGCACTGCATTTTTGGAGGACAGAGTCCCTCCTTTCCTTAGAGGAACGAACAGCGGTTGGATAACTGCGGAATACGATATGCTCCCATCTTCTACGGGAACAAGAAAACAAAGGGACAGAAACAAGTTAAAATTAAATTCAAGGAGTGCGGAAATTCAGCGTCTTATAGGCAGGAGCCTTAGAAGTGTTGTCGATATGGATATTATAGGGGAAAAGAGTATATATATAGACTGTGATGTCATTCAGGCAGACGGCGGAACGAGGACTGCGTCCATAACAGGAGCTTTTATAGCGTTATACGATTGTTTTAACAAGATGATTGAAGAGGGTGAAATCGATAGTATGCCGATTAGAAACTTTGTGGCTGCGATAAGTGCTGGAATTGTGGAGGATATGCCGCTTCTTGACCTTTGCTATGAAGAAGATTCAAATGCGATAGCCGATATGAATATCGTTATGAATGATAAGGGTGAATTTATCGAACTTGGTCTTACAGGAGAAAAAAGGCCGATAAAGGCAAAAGAATTTACTGAAATTTTAAGGATTGGGACAAAGGGTATAAAGGAATTAATAGGACTGCAAAGGGAAGTTCTTGGGATAAAAAGCTTTAAAAGTATAAAAAAAGAAGAAAAAGAGATTATAAATAATGAAGAGAAAATACAGGTTATAATAGCCTCAGCCAATGAACATAAGCTCTCTGAAATAAAAAGTATTTTAAAAGGGTATGATGTTATAAGTATGGAAGAGGCAGGCTTTTATGATGATATAAAAGAGGATGCCGATACGTTTGAAGGGAACGCACTTTTAAAGGCTAGGGCAATTTATGAAAAGACAGGAGCAGTTGTGGTTGGAGATGATTCAGGGCTTATGGTTGATTATTTAAACGGAAAGCCGGGAGTTTATTCTGCTAGGTATGCGGGAGAAGAAAAGGATGATAAGGCGAACAATGATAAGCTCCTTGAGAATTTAGAGGGAATAGAGTTTGCGGACAGGGGTGCAAAGTTTATGTGTACGGCTGCGATTTGTTTTGACGATGGGAGTGAAAAGGTCGTAACAGGGCAGGTTGATGGAATCATCGGCTTTGAAGAAAAGGGTGATGGTGGGTTTGGATACGACCCGTTATTTTATATAGAAGAGCTTGATAAGACTTATGCAGAGCTTTCATTTGAAGAAAAAAATATGGTAAGTCACAGGAAAAGAGCATTTGAAAAGGTCAAAGAGGAACTGGATAAAAAATATAAAAAGTAGGAGAAGAGTATGCTCACAAAAGCCCTCATACTAAGCGATACACACAGGGACATAAAAACACTTTCAAAAATTTTGGAAAAAGAAAAAAATTATAAATACATTTTGCACCTTGGTGACCATCATACAGACCTCGAGGAAACGGGGTTTGATTTTGATGATAAGATTGTTTATAAGGTTAGGGGTAACTGTGACTTTGAATATGAGGAAGATGATAGAATTATTATAATAGATGGAATAAAGATATTTATGACGCATGGGCATATGTATTCAGTGAAAACATCTATCAGTTCACTGACGTATAAGGCAGAAGAGGTTGGGGCAGATATTGCGCTTTTCGGTCACACGCATATTGCATATAATAAAATGTTTAAGGGAATAAGATACTTTAACCCCGGTTCTTTAAGCAGGTTTAGAAGTTATGGCAAGAAGCGTTATGCGAGCCTTATAATAAAAGACAACAGGCAGTATTCTATTATTACAAATGAGGTGTAGATTGAAAAGGGAATCTGTGTTTAAATGTGTCGTGTTTCCTATAATGTTTTGGTACTTTTTACTAGTGTTTTTTACTTATCTTTTAAGCATTATTTATATTAAATTTGGCATTTCTTATACGGGGGAGCCTGCGGTGATTTCAAGTGGAATCACATCTGTAATCATAATTTTTATATACAAAAAATACATCGTTATCGATGGAAAAATAAATAAAGAAATAAATAAGAAACGAATTTTGTATTCTCTTTTTTTTACAATAGGTTTGTATACGCTTTTGATGTGGTTTTTAAGTGTGTCAGGAGTAAGCGGGAATTTTTCAAATTATGAAAATCTTGTAAATATGATAAAAAATGTTCCTTATATTATATATATACTCTCTGTTATTATACTTGCACCTATATGTGAAGAAGTATTGTTTAGGGGAGTTTTGTATTCGTATTTAAAAAAGCATATGAAAATGTCATATGCTATTATTTTACAATCGTTTTTATTCGCACTTTCTCATGGGAATTTATTACAGGGGTTGTATGCATTCGTTATAGGAGTAATATTTGCACTTATTTTGGAATACAATAAAAATTTGTATTCAGTATTTTTGTGCCACATTACATTTAATTTCTGCAATGATATATTTGAATTTCCGCTTTTTAAATTTTTAACACAGGATAGTGCTGTGTTATTCGTATTTTCTTTTTTATTGATTTTTATCTTTTTATATTTAATAAGAAAAGATATAAAAGATATGAAAAACGTAGGATGATTTAAAAGATGTCATCAAGAGCCCTTAATACATTTTTATAACACATTTTTTCTATTTCTTCTGTACTAAAATTATTTTTTTCAAGCAAAGTTATTATATCTCCCATATTGGAAAAATCTTTTATCTCAAGTTCGCAGTCGATTCCGTCAAAGTCCGTTCCAAATGCTAAAACGTCTATGCTACCTTTGTTTTTTATGTGCTTTATATGCTTTATTATATCTTCATTTTTTGAAAAGTCAGAGCCGTCTAAAAACTTTGAGAAGAAGTTAATGCCGATAATTCCGCCATGATTTGCTATTGTTTTTATCATTTCATCGGTTAGGTTTCTCGTATGGTATAAAACTTCCCTTGCGTTTGAATGTGTTGCAAAAAACGGACCTTTAACCATATCTGCTACATCGAAAAAGCCTTTGTCATTTAAGTGGGAGACGTCCACTGCGATATGTTTATCTATCATAAACTCAACCGCTTCTTTTCCATATTTTTTTAAACCCTTATTTTCTTTTGATGTGTTTGGAAATCCAAGTGAATTTTCATAATTCCAGGTTATTCCCATAATTCTAAAACCCATATTGTAATAATATTCGATAATATCTAAGCTTTTTGCACTGCCAAGGTCTTCGATGGATAAGATACAATTTTGCACATCTTCTTTTATTTCATCTAAATTTCTTATAATATTTACGTCATTTTCTTTTAATATATTTAATGAAAAGTCAATTAATTTTTTAAATTCTTCTATATCATAATAAGTCTTGTCCTTTTTATCAAAGAGGGCGAAGGTTTGAATGTAGGAATTTCCTTCTTTTAATTTTGTAAGGTCGATGTTAAGATTATTGTTTTTAAAATCTGTTATATTGTTATCGAACATTTTTGATAGCGTGTCACAGTGTAAATCTATAATTTTCATTTCTTCTCCTTTTTATTTGTTAAAAATACTTTTTATGATTTTAAAAAAAATGCTATTTGTCAGTTTATATTATTTTGATATATTCTTATTTGAAGAATTGCTTTATCATATTTTATGAATTTAAAAAGTATTTTATAGTTATGGTTTTTATGAAGTATTGTTTGTATATTTTTTATTGTTTTATTATAACTTGGTTTAATATGTTTATTTTATAAATTGATATTTATATATTTTATGTTTTAATAATATCACAAAAATAAATTAAAATGATGAGTGTAATTTATTTTTTAGTTATATGCCAAAGGTTATGAAGTATGTGTAAATGGCTTTATGATATTGAAAACGTCTTGTTTTTAGCTTATAATAAAGCAAATAATAATACTATTTTTTCACGAAAATGAGGTAAATATGTTTAAAGAGTATAAAAAATTAAACCCTGAACTTGAAAAGGAAATAAACAATAACAAAAACTTTCAAAGTGAATACAGATTTAAAGACGAAGATGCAATAAGGAGAGATAGAACAAAGGATAAGAGAAATTTTATACGCCCGAATTTTGAAAGGGATATAGAAAAGATATTGTATCTTCCCGCTTATAACAGGTATTCAGATAAGACGCAGGTGTTTTCTTTAAATAATAATGACGATATAACAAGGAGGGCTCTTCACGTGCAGTTTGTATCAAGAATTGCGAGGAATATCGGTAGGGTGCTTGGGCTTAATTTAGATTTAATCGAGTCCATATCTCTAGGACACGACCTTGGGCATACTCCGTTTGGTCATGCAGGTGAGAGCTTTTTAAATGAGCTTTATCACAGGAATACCGGGAGATATTTTAATCATAACGTCCATAGTGTCAGGGTTTTAGATACGATTTATAACAGGAATGTAACACTTCAGACATTAGACGGGGTGCTTTGTCATAACGGGGAGTTTGAACTTGAAAAGTATGCTCCGTCTTTCCTTTCTTCTTTTGATGAATTTGATGAAAAGGTTGAGAGTTGTTATAAGGATAAAGGATATATAAAAAGGCTTATTCCATCGACGCTTGAGGGGTGTGTGGTCAGGATAAGCGATATGATTGCATATATAGGAAAGGACAGGCAGGATGCAGTTGTTGCAGGGCTTATAAATAAAGACAACAATCCTTTTGAAGACGCGGAGGTTGAAAAGCACAATGCTCTTATAATAAATAATTTAACTGTCGATATTATAGAAAACAGCTATGGGAAAGAATATATAAAACTTAGCGATGATGCATATAAGACGCTTAAAGATGAAAAGAAAAAAAATTATGATTATATTTATCAGGCAGAGGTTATTGAGGCCGATAATAAAAATATAAAGCCTATGTTTGAAAGGATGTATAATAGATTGATTATTGATTTGGAGAATAAAGATGAAACGTCTTTTATTTATAAACATCATATAATGCATGTTTTGAAAAATTATTATAAGAAATATAAAAAGGACGGCTACAATTATTTAATAGATGAAACGAGAGATGATATAGTAGTTGATTACATCGCCAGTATGACGGATGATTATTTTATATCCTTATATAAAAAGATGTTTCCTGAAGATAAAATTAATGTAAAATATAAATCTTATTTTCAAAGTGACAAATAAATACAAAAAACTGTTTAATTATATGCAAAAATAAATAAAATATTAAAAAAATATAATTAAATTTATTGACATATTTGTAAAATTATGCTAAAATTGATGTTCGCAAAATGGAAAAATGGGCTTATTTCCTTTTATAAAGCGGGAAAGAGCATGGAGGAAAAATACAGCAAATGGGATGGTACAAGCTATTAAAATTTTAAGAATAGTAACAAAGTTGCTGCGTTTTTTATGTTTAAAATAAGGAGAGTGGAAGAATGATTCATCCAGAGAAAATCGGCAGAAGAGAGAGAATGAGTTTTTCAAAGATTAAGGATGTTATGCAAATGCCTAATCTTATTGAAATTCAAACGAGTTCTTACAAATGGTTTATTGAAGAGGGGTTAAGAGAAGCGTTTGATGATGTTTCTCCTATTGTTGACCCTACGGGTAATTTAATGCTTGAGTTTGTTGATTATGAGCTTGAGGGAGAGCCGAAGTATTCGGTAGAGGAATGTAAAGAGAGAAAGACAAACTATTCGACTTCGCTGAAGGTTAAGATTAAACTCATAATAAAAGAGGACGGTGAGGTTAAGGAAGTTAAAGAACAAAGCGTGTTTATGGCTGATTTTCCTGTTATGACAAAAAATGGAACGTTTATTATAAACGGAGCCGAAAGGGTTATCGTAAGTCAGCTTATAAGATCTCCCGGAGCATATTTTTCAATAGAGCTTGATAAGCACGGCAAGGGGATAGAACTTTATAACAGTCAGATTATTCCAAACAGAGGGGCATGGCTTGAATATGAGACAGATATAAACGATTGTCTTTATGCGAGAGTTGACAGAACTAGAAAAGTTCCTATAACTGTGCTTATAAGAGCATTAGGTCTTGGAACGGATAAAGAGATAGTCGACTTTTTCGGAGAAGAAAAAAGGCTTATGGCGACTCTTGAAAAGGACACTTCTACAAATGTTGAAGAGGGTTTGATTGAGATATATAAAAAATTAAGACCGGGTGAGCCTGAAAGTGTTGATTCAGCCAAGGGACTATTTATTCCTATGTTTTTTGACCAAAGAAGATATGATCTTATGATGGTTGGAAGGTTTAAACTAAATAAAAAGCTTGCACTTGCTGAAAGGATCATCGGACAGATTGCATATAAAGATGTCGTTGATACAAAGACAGGTGAAATTATCGTTGATGCGGGAGAAAAAATAGATAAAGAAACTGCGTGGAATATACAAAATGCAGGTATTAACTGTGTTGAAATAAAAGTTGCAGAAGATAAAGGCTTTAAGGTTATCGGTAACGGAGTTGTCGATATTGCAAAGCAGAATATACCATTTGACATAGAAGATTTAAAGATAGAAGAAATGGTAAATTATAGTGTACTTTGTGAAATAATGGAAAGTGATTTAAGCGATGAAGAAAAGAAATCGACTTTAAAAGCGAGAATTCACGAGTTACTTCCAAAGCATATAACGGTTGAAGATATATTTGCATCTATCAGCTACAATTTAGGTCTTGATTATGGTATCGGAACATTAGATGATATCGACCACCTTGGCAACAGACGTATCCGTTCTGTCGGAGAACTTTTGCAAAATCAATTCAGAATCGGTCTTTCAAGGCTTGAAAGAGTTGTAAAAGAGAGAATGACCAGCTTTGACCCTGAAGAAGTTGCACCGCAGTCTTTGATAAATATCAAACCTGTAAATGCTACTTTAAAGGAATTCTTTGGTTCTTCTCAGCTTTCACAGTTTATGGACCAGGTTAATCCGCTTGGAGAGCTTACTCATAAGAGAAGATTATCTGCTCTTGGTCCCGGAGGACTTTCAAGAGAAAGAGCGGGGTTTGAAGTTCGTGACGTTCACCATTCTCACTATGGAAGAGTGTGTCCGATAGAAACTCCCGAAGGTCCAAACATCGGTCTTATCGGTTCCCTTGCGACATTTGCAAAGGTGAATAAGTATGGGTTCATTGAAACTCCTTACAGAAAAGTTGAAAACGGAAGGCTTACGGGGGCGATTGAATATATCCCTGCCGATGAAGAAGGGAAATACACGATAGCACAGGCGAACGAGCCTTTCGATGAAAACGGAGAATTTATAAATAAGAGGGTTACTGGAAGACAGGGTGTGCAAAGGGACTTCGTAACGATTGAAAAGGACAGGGTTGACTATATGGACGTCGCTCCAAGACAAATCGTATCAGTTGCGACAAGTCTTATTCCTTTCCTTGAAAACGACGATGCCAACAGAGCGTTGATGGGTTCAAACATGCAGCGTCAGGCAGTTCCGCTACTTAAGCCACAGGCTCCTATGGTGGCAACGGGGATGGAGCACAGAGCCGCAAAGGACAGCGGGGTTTGTGTGGTAAGTAGTACGACCGGAACGGTTGTTAGGGTAACGGCTACGGAAATTATAATATATAATGAAAAAACAAAGAAGAATGATAAATATTCACTTCTCAAATATAAGCGTTCAAACCAAAATACGTGTATAAACCAAAGGGCGATTGTAAAGCTTGGTGAACACGTTGAAGAAGGCGATGTTATAGCTGACGGGCCGTCAACCGATAAGGGAGATTTATCTCTTGGAAGAAATATACTTATTGGATTTATGACGTGGGAAGGTTATAACTACGAGGATGCTATCCTTATAAATGAGAAGCTTATAAAAGAAGATGTATTCACTTCAATTCATATTGAAGAATTTGACTGCGAAGCAAAGGAAACAAAGCTTGGAAGTGAAGAAATAACAAGGGATATTCCAAATGTAGGGGAAGACGCACTTAAAAACCTCGATGAAAGGGGAATTATAAGAATCGGTGCGGAAGTTAAATCTGATGATATATTGGTAGGAAAGGTTACTCCAAAAGGGGAAAGCGACCCTACCGCAGAAGAAAAACTTTTAAGGGCAATCTTTGGAGAAAAGGCGAGAGAAGTGAGGGATACTTCATTAAAAGTTCCTCATGGACAACAGGGTATTGTCGTAGATGTAAATGTATATACGAAAGATAACGGAGATGAATTAAAGCCGAATGTGAACAGACTTGTAAGGGTTTATGTCGCAGTAAAAAGAAAGATTTCCGTTGGAGATAAAATGGCGGGTCGTCATGGTAACAAGGGGGTTATATCGAGAGTTCTTCCTGAAGAGGATATGCCGTTTTTACCTGATGGAACACCGCTTCAAATAGTGTTATCGCCTCTTGGGGTGCCATCCCGTATGAACATCGGACAGGTTTTGGAGGTTCATTTGGGAAGAGCCTGCAAGGAGCTTGGAATAGAAATAGCAACGCCTGTATTTGACGGGGCAAAGGAAGAGGATATTATGGAGCTGCTTGAAAAAGCAGGGCTTGATGCTGACGGAAAAGTTCAGTTATACGACGGAAGAACGGGTGAACCGTTTGACAACAGGGTAACTGTTGGTTATATGTATATGTTAAAGCTAAATCACCTTGTTGATGAAAAGATGCATGCAAGGTCGACCGGACCTTATTCTCTTGTAACACAACAGCCTCTTGGCGGTAAGGCACAGTTTGGCGGACAAAGGTTTGGGGAAATGGAAGTATGGGCTCTTGAAGCGTATGGTGCGGCTAACACACTTCAGGAAATCCTAACCGTAAAAAGTGATGATGTTTCCGGAAGGGTTAAAGCGTATGAGTCTATAATAAAGGGAGAAAACACTCCAAAACCGGGTGTTCCTGAATCATTTAAGGTGCTTATAAAAGAGTTCCAAAGTTTATGTCTTGATATAAATGTTCTTGGAGAAAAGAATGAAATTATTGAAATAAAAGAAGATGACGATGATGTTGTCGTTGATAATATGGAACAGGCAGAAACCGAACAGGAAGAGGCTGAAAGTGAAAATCAAAGTGAAGTTTTAACAGACGATGATTTAGATTTTTTAGATTCGACTGATGTTTTAGGCGGAAATGAGACGGCGGGCGAAGAAGATAAGGATTTTGAATAGAATTTGGAGGTAGTCCTTTGAGAGATTTTAAAGATACGAGAGATAAAAAATATAACAGTGCTGAAATAGATTTTAAATCTATTCAAATCGGCCTTGCATCAGATGAAAAGATTTTGCAGTGGTCGTATGGAGAAGTAAAAAAGCCTGAAACGATAAATTACAGAACGTCAAAGCCTGAAAAAGACGGATTGTTTTGTGAGAAGATTTTCGGACCTACAAAAGATTATGAATGTTACTGTGGGAAATATAAGCAGATAAGGTACAAAGGAGTTATATGCGACAGGTGTGGGGTTGAGCTTACGAAGTCAAAGGTTAGAAGGGAGAGAATGGGGCATATAAAGCTTGCTGCTCCCGTAACACACATATGGTATTTCAAAGGTATTCCAAGCAGAATCGGACTTTTGCTTGAGATGTCACCGAGAGTGCTTGAAAAGATTATTTATTTTGCATCATATGTTGTTACAAATTCGGGGAATACTCCACTTGATGTTAAGCAAGTGCTTACTGAAAGTGAATACAGAGAATACAGGGAAATATACGGAGATGAGTTCACAGCCAAAATCGGCGCTGAGGCTGTTTTAGATTTGCTCGGACAGGTTGATTTAGATGCTGAAAGCAAGGAACTTAGGGAAATTTTAAAAACTGCAACAGGGCAAAAGCAGGTTAAAGCAGTTAGAAAGCTTGAAATTGTGGAAGCATTTAAACACTCAAACAATAATCCATGTGATATGGTTCTTTCAGTTATTCCTGTCATTCCACCTGAATTAAGACCGATGGTTATGCTTGACGGCGGAAGATATGCGACCAGTGACTTAAATGATTTATACAGGAGGGTTATCAACAGAAATAACCGTCTAAAGAGATTGCTTGAGCTTAAGGCTCCTGATATTATCGTGCAAAATGAAAAGAGGATGTTACAGGAGGCAGTTGATGCTTTAATAGACAACGGAAGAAGGGGAAGACCGGTTACGGGACCGGGAAACAGACCGCTAAGGTCGCTTTCTGATATGTTAAAAGGAAAGCAGGGGAGGTTCAGACAAAACCTACTTGGAAAGAGAGTTGACTATTCGGGAAGAAGTGTTATCGTCGTAGGGCCTGAACTTAAGATGTATCAATGCGGACTTCCAAAGGAAATGGCTATTGAGTTGTTTAAGCCTTTTATAATGAGGGAACTCGTAAAGAGAAAACACTCTTTGAATATAAAATCAGCAAAGAGAATGGTTGAAAGACAGCAAGACGAAGTTTGGGATGTTCTTGACGATGTTATAAAGGACCATCCTGTGCTTTTAAACAGAGCACCGACACTTCACAGACTCGGTATTCAGGCGTTTGAACCTGTGTTGGTTGAAGGTAGGGCGATTAAGCTTCACCCTCTTGTTTGTACTGCGTACAATGCGGACTTTGACGGAGACCAAATGGCTGTTCACGTTCCGCTAAGCGTTGAGGCACAAACGGAAGCGAGATTTTTAATGCTTGCGGCTTATAATATATTAAAACCACAGGACGGTTCTCCTGTCGTATCTCCTACGCAGGATATGATTCTCGGTTCATATTATCTTACACTTCACGAAGAGGGAGTTAAGGGAGAAGGAAAGGCATTTTCATCTTTATCAGAGCTTGAAATGGCTTATTATAATAAAGAAGTTCATCTTCATGCTATGGTTAAGGTCAGATGTGAAAAAGAAATAGATGGTAAAACTCATGTTAAGGTTGTGGAAAGCACTGTTGGAAGATTCTTGATGAATACAATTATTCCACAGGACTTAGGTTTTGTAACAAGAGAAACGACAGCCGATGAGTTTAAACTTGAGATAGATAAGGTTATTGATAAGGGAGTTTTATCTGAAATAGTATATAAGTGCTTTATGAAACATGGACCTGCAAAGACTAGTGCAGTTCTTGATGATATAAAGTCTATGGGATATAAATATTCCACAAAATCAGCCGTTACGGTCAGTATTTCCGATATGGAAGTGCCTTCTGTTAAGCCAAAGCTTCTTGCTGAAGCAGACGAACAGGTTGATAAGGTATTAAAGCAGTTTAAGAGAGGTCTTATCAGTGATGATGAAAGAAGAAGACAGGTTATAGATATTTGGAATGACACGACAAATAAAGTAACAAACGAGCTTCTTGACCACTTAGACCCTCTAAACCCTATAAATATGATGGCAGATTCAGGGGCCAGAGGTAGCAGAAACCAAATCAGACAGCTTGCAGGAATGAGAGGGCTTATGGCATCTCCTTCAGGGGATATCATCGAGCTTCCTATACGTTCTAACTTCAGAGAGGGGTTAGACGTGCTTGAATTTTTCATCTCTTCTCATGGGGCCAGAAAAGGTCTTGCTGATACTGCTCTTAGAACTGCCGATTCAGGTTATTTAACGAGAAGGCTTGTAGATGTCAGTCAGGACCAAATTGTAAAAGAAGATGACTGTGGAACTGAAAATGGTTATCTTGTAACTGCGATAAAAGAGGGTAATGACGTAATCGAAGAATTAGAAGAAAGAATCAGGGGAAGATACGCATTTGAAGATGTTATAAACCCTGATACGAATGAGGTTATAGTTGCTAAAAACGAGCTTATAACCGCTGCTAAAGCAAAGGAAATTGTTGATGCAGGTATTGAAGAAGTAAACATAAGAGCGGTGTTTAACTGTAAGAGCAGGGTTGGGGTATGTTCTAAATGCTATGGTGTTGATTTGACCAATATGAAGCCTGTAAATATAGGGGAAGCTGTCGGAACTATAGCCGCACAGTCTATCGGAGAGCCTGGAACGCAGCTTACAATGCGTACGTTCCATACCGGTGGGGTAGCCAGTGCAGAAGATATAACACAAGGTCTTCCAAGAGTTGAAGAATTGTTTGAAGCAAGACGACCTAAAGGACAGGCGATTATTTCAGAAATCGGCGGTCTTGTAAGCGTTGAAGAGGATAAGCTTAAAAAGGTTACCGTTCTTGATAATGAAACAGGAGATGTCAGAGAATATGAAATTCCGTTTGGTGCAAGGCTTAGGGTAAAAGACGGAGATATGATAGAAAAGGCAGATGCTATCACAGAAGGTAGTATCTATCCAAATGACCTTTTGGATATAAGGGGAATCGATGCGGTTCAAAAGTATATTTTAACGGAAGTACAAAAAGTTTACCGTTATCAAGGGGTTCATATTTCAGACAAGCACGTTGAAATTATAATCAGACAGATGCTTAGAAAAGTTAAGATAACTAACCCGGGAAGCACATCTTTGTTACCGGGAAGTTCAATAGATTTATTTGCACTTGAAGATACAAATAAAGAAACGATAGCACAAGGCGGAGAGCCTGCAACGGGAGAAAGAATACTTCTTGGAATTACAAAGGCGGCTCTTGCAACTGATTCATTCCTTTCAGCAGCCTCATTCCAGGAAACCACAAAGGTTTTAACTGATGCGGCTATAAAAGGAAAGGTTGACCCACTTGTAGGACTTAAAGAAAATATCATTCTCGGAAAGCTTATCCCTGCAGGAACGGGAAGCAGCAATTATGATTTGGAAATAGTTAAAAATTTAGACGATGAAGCATTACTTCAGGAAATTTTAGACGAACTTAACGAAGATGAATCACATGATACGAATGTTGAATTAAGCGAAGAAGTTCTTGAAGAAGAGGGCATTATTATTGCCGATATAGACGAAGAAGGCAATGAGATAGTTGAAAGTGAAGACATATTAGAAGATTAGATTAAACAGGGGGATAAACATATGGCAAGAATCGGTTTGCTTGGGCTTGGGACGGTTGGCAGCGGAGTGTATGAAATAATCAATGAAAAAAAAGGGAACTTTTTTGAAGATGATTCTACACTTATAAAAAAGATTTTAGTAAGCGATGTTACGAAAAAAAGAAGTATAGAGGTTCCAAAAGATTTATTAACTGAGGACTTTGATGAGATATTAAACGATGAAGAAATAGATATTGTGTGTTGTGTTATGGGCAGCTATGAGAGGGAGTACGATTGTATGAAAAAGGCTCTTATGGCAAAAAAGCACGTTGCGACAGCGAATAAGGAAATAATATCAAGGCATTTAGAAGAATTACTGTCCATTGCTAATGAAAACGGAGTAAATTTGCTTTTTGAGGCCTCTGTCGGAGGTGGGATACCGATTATTGAATCAATCGTTGAAACGCTTAAGATAAATAAGATAAATAAAATTCAGGGAATTTTAAACGGAACGACCAATTATATCGTATCCAAAATGACGAAGATGAAGAAAACGAGTAGGCATTAAGGAATATTTTTCATGTTATCA
>CAMSGF010000004.1 GCA_947058225.1 uncultured Eubacteriaceae bacterium | reverse complement strand
TACGGCAACCTCTTTTTCATCTACTTTCACTTTAAATTTTATCGCCGCAATCCCTCAATAACAGCAATAGCACTTTCAATATTTTCATCTACTTTTTCACTGTTATAAGTCACGGTTTGTGTAACCTTACTGTCAAAGTTGTTGCTACCGATAACTGTAGATGCAGTACTTGTCCTTGGATTTAAACCGTGAAATGCTGCAATATCAAGTCCCTTTGCAACCTTTTTTGCAAAACCATCGTTAAATGCTTCTAATATTGACAATTGTTCTTCTTCAGATGCATACATAAATTCATCTGAAATTCTTGCACCGTACTCAAACTTGATAGGTACAGTTGTGACAGGGTCTATTGTGATTCCACCCTCACCTTTTTTGCCGTTTTCCGCAACAATATCAATTTCATTGTCCATTGTAAATACCATTTCTTTATTTCCGTTAAATGATATTGGTTCTTGTGTTGATAATACTGCTAAACTTGATTTTCCTTTTACCTTACTTACTAAATCTTTTACTAATACCGGGTCAAATAATGTCCCCTTTGATAATACTGACATATTTTACTCTCCTTTTACATCTTGTAATGTTTTTTTCAATGCACTTTTTTTTATATCCACTGTACTCGGCTCTGTCGATGCAAGCGGAATAATTTCAACTTTATTGTTTTTAGAAACCAATTTAGAAAGCATTTGTGCATCTTTTCTAATACTTTCTTCATCATCTCCATTAAGTCTGCTTGAAAGTTCATATGGAATGTTATATTCCTGTGCAATTCTCATTTTTGCCGAGTTGGTCTCGTGTGTTTGCACTTTACTATTTAAGTCTGCTATAGTTTTCTTATTTATCTCTGATTCTTTTTGTAACTCTTCTAACTTAGATTGTAAATTGGAATTTGCTTCTTTCAAATCATCATAATCTGCATACTTTTCCATAATTGAACTCTCAATTGTTTTTTGTTGTCTATCAAGTCTGTCCTTGATAATGTTGTTTAATTCTTCTTGTGTTTCAATAGGTTTAAAATCTCCCATTTTTTCTTCCTTTCCCTGCTTTTACCCCGCAGTATAGGTATTTATTAAAAAAGACCGATTATAAATCAGTCTTTAATAACTTATTTTTTGTTTTCTTCTCTCCTTACTTTTATCACAAACATAATAAGCTAATATAACACTGTCAAGTAGTGCTATTTCCATACTGTCATTTAATGACTTATACCCAAAACCACCATTGCTTCCGATGCTTCTTTTTTCACAGTTACTTACCACCTGTTCTAATGAAGGTTGATTGGAATGAACTATATTTTTAGAATATAACCCCTGTTCAAAACTTGCATTTGCAACAATGACTTCCTTAACGGTTGGAAGAATGATATTTTTAATCTTATTTTCTTTAAGCTCGTTTTTAAGAAGCTGTCCGCCGTTTACTCCATCAATAATGATTTTAGTCGGTCTCATACACCGCAAATATTCTATAATCCAAGCGTTACCCTTTCTTATAGACTGACAGTCAATAGCTTCAACAAATATTTTCCCATCTGTTGTTTTAACCGCAACCGACATAGCGACATTAGTTCCGTCGTGTCCGTATTTTATACCAACAAATATTTCTTTCTTAAATTCAGGTAATTTATCACATTCAAGGAATTTCCATTCATTTTTAGTGATAGCTGATTTTTGATTGTACTTTATCCAAAGTCCTAAACGCTGAATATTAAAATCGACATCATCTGTCCCTATTTCATCAGTTATGGACCTTTCAGTAAATACTGTTCCAAGACTTGGATTAGTTTCATACCATAAAGAAATATCTCTTACATCACTTTTGTTTTCAACGGACCACTCTGCCCAAGCTGAATTGACACTTGCCCCCTGTAAGACATTGTTTCTGTACTTTGTAAAAACCGTTCCTGAACTTGAAGGAGTTGGAGGAGTTCCGCAAAATACGGTTTGAGGATTCATAGAACTTGTAACAACATATTTAAGTGCTGATTCCTGATCATCCTGATATTCCTGTGCTTCATCTATTACAAGAAGGTCATAACCTTCACCAAGCCCGCCTTTAGATGACCTTGTTCTGAAATTCACTTTGCCGCCTGTATCAAATACTTCTATTGTTTCAAGTCCAAATTGTTTTAATGTTTTAAAGTCCTCTCCCTCTGTCAGTCCGATTTTTTCAACCAGTTCACAAAGCCTCTCCCACGCTGAATGAGATGTCGGAGTTCTGTGTGCAGTGTGCAAAATCTTTTCCCCATTCATAAGTCCCCACATCTCCCTCATTGCAACAATTTCATTCTTCCCGTTTCTTCTCGGAACTGAATATCCAAACTTCGTATGAGTCCATAATTTATCATCATTGTAAGCAAGCATATCGTATAACAATAACTCCTGCCACTGCTGTGCCGTTCTTCCGGTCTTGTTGTACAAATCAACAGCTTCTTTTCCTTTTGTGTGTTCGTAAGGTAATACCACGGAGGTTGTTGGAGTTTGTCTGCCTTTTTTTTATCTCACTCAAACTTTTCTACCTCCAGTTATTTTATTTTCATTTTTTCTACATCTCATACCTCCTGAATTTTAATAAAAAGGTTGATATTTTTATTAATCGTTGATATACTATTAATAGTTTAGATAACATGACCTTGGCCAGTAAGGCAGAGGGTGTTATCTAAACCTTTTTTCTATATGAAAAAACTTTTAATAAATTGTTTCTGCGTTTTATTATTAAATCAATTGGACATTTCGCTCTATCAGACAATCTTTTTGCTATTTCGTTTATTATTATTTCATCATCTTCTTTTAAGTTTGTAACATCAATAATAATATAACCGCCAATTTTATTTGAATTATAATATGCTACTTGTTTACAAGCTTTTCTTAATCTTTTATCAATCGATTTTATGGAATTCATTGTTTTTAGTTCAAGAGGTATCCCATTCCAAAGAAAATCAGGTGTTACAGCCCCTTCAATAGTTTGTTCCGCAAGAATTTTTATTTCTCCACCAAACTTTTCTTTGAGCCATTTAGCTGTATTTATTTCATCTTGATGTGATTTTATGTCTACTCCTTTTTCTATTATTACATTTCCTTTTCCAAGTTTTAATTCGTTTAAATAATAACTTGTTATATCCTCTACATTCTTTGGAAGATGTGTTTTTATTTTTGTTGACTTTTTATAATTTAATTGATGTGTTTTAACTAATTCTTTCAGTTCATCTTTTGAATATTCTTTTTTACTATGAACATTCTGCATATATTTATCCGATTTAAATAAAACCGTACATCTGCAGTTTTCGTGTCTTCTAAACACATCATTTCCCTTATTACTAACCTGTTCATAATCATATGTGCCTGCAAGTTTGGAACACCATTTACAACATTTATGTGCCGATATTCTTATTATCTGCGTTTTAAGTCCACTGTCGTAATGAAATTTGGCATTTTCCCTTATAAAATCATCAACAACGCTTAGCGTAAAATTTACAATAGGCTCATTTAACAGATATGCTACATCATCAAAATTATCTGCATTTGCCATTTTATTCATAAAGCCGTCAACTCTGTCTGTGTTAAGCGTTGATTTTAAAGGATTTATACCGATATTATTAGATTCGTTTATCAATTTTTGTATCTGTATGGCTGTATTATTGACCAAAGTATAATTATTGGTAAGTGTTGGTCCAACGACACTTTTTGCTATATTCCAATACATCCTTCCATTAGGAAGTGTCTTTGATGTCAGATGCTTTTTATATGCTTTTGATAAACACTCCCCTATTTTAGCCGCATAATCGTACATATCGCTTTGCGTAGCAGTGCCTTTTTCGATTTTTTTCATAATATCGAGTAATCTTCTACTGCTATTACAATATCGCTTAAAATCTTTTATTATGACTCTTAGCAAAGTTGGAGAAATATCATTACTCATCTTCTCCACCTTTAATTATTTCAACCTCGATATTGCTAACTTCCTCGCTTCCCTTAATACCTGTCAAATCTCTTAAATTATCTTTTCCTATGTACCCAGGTACTGCCTGATTAAGCTTTATAATACCATCTCCGATACTTGAAAGCGTGCTGCTGTCAGGCTCAAATATAGGTTCCCACGCAGCAGATGTTAAATATAAAGCACTTCTTTCATATTTAAAATCATCTCTTAAACAACAAGCCAGATATCCGACATTTAAAAAACCGCTTGAAAAAGTACGCTGTGCTTTTCTTGCGGTCAGTCTTAAATTCTCGTGTGCTGCTTTTATCGCTTCATTACTTGCAGGGTTTGAGGTCGTAAAGCCCAAATCTTCAAGCGTAAGCCCTGTTTCTCCTGCAAAGAGAGAAGCAAACATTTTAAGTTGTTCGGTATGCGGTGTCATTGATTGTTGAGAAAACTGGCCCATAACCGGTTTATCGCCCTCATCATCCTTAGTAAGTGTTATCAGAGAAGACATTGTTGCTTTCCACTTATCCATTATTTCAACATCTTCACTGAGTCCTGTTATATACTTTTGAGGATAGGAATAAAATTCTGCTGCGATTTCAGATCTCTTAATTGTTCTGACAGCTGAACCGACCAAAGACATACAAGCCCTGCTTATTCTCGAATGTCCAAACGGCCTCATTGCATCAGGTCTGTTAATTATCGCCACCAACAACGGATAAGCTACATTGTGGTTTCTTACTTCAACATCATTTTCACCTTTTCTGTAATAAATTGTTTTTCCCGGAATAAAATAAGCTTCAAGAAGTGCATTTTCGTAATCATCTCTTTTTAATACTGCATACCCTTCTATTAAAAGCCCTGTTATCGGGTCTATAATTCCTGTCGCATTTGCTCCGTCTATTACCTGAAGTCTTGGATAACCATTTTCATCCTCACTTATATAAACAAAGCAGCAGGAAGAAATAAGAGAGGAAAGCACTGCACTGTCAAAGAAGACATCGGGGTTGTTCATTCTAAATATTTCATTGAGCTTAAAGTTATCATCTCTAAACTCCCTAAACATAAGTCTGTCGGCGAGTGAATCGACTGCTTTGGCACACCAACCGATAACCGAATTAAAACACCTTAAATCAGGTGGTGTTGATATACCAAAATCGAGTGTCTTGTTCTTCATCTCATAAAACTTATACCTCTTTAAAACTCTTATTCGCTTTATATTTAATTTTTTTCTTAAATATTCTATTCCTTTTAGTTCTGACATTATTTTCTGTTCTCCTTTCATTTAGTTCAGCGAGAAATTTACACAGTACGGTTGAACTCATAAGCATAAACAAAAAGGGGTTATAATGCCCCCTTTTTTAATTTTTTTTATTTTTTTATTTAATAACTACCTTTCCCTAAACCTTTTCCAGTCTATCGAGTGTGGCAGCACTCTATTACTCAATATCTTATCTTCACTATTTACAGTGACACTTGTATCAACCAGTTTATCACTCTTATTCCTGTTGCAAGTCCAATGTGCTAACTGTAAGTTGTTTATGTCGCTTGGATGTCCTCCCTTTGATACTGGAATAATATGGTCAATGCAGGGACTTAACGGGTGTGGATACTTATAACTAAAGTCCACCGGGTTACCGCATATTCCACATACTGTCTGAGTTTTAAAAATCTTACTCTTGTTCTTTTTAAATATTGCCTGGTGTGTTCCGATTCTGTCTGTTCTTTCTTTTTTCATAATCTTACCTCTTTATTGCAATAAAAAAGACAACCTTTTAAGTTGTCTTTTTGTTTATCTGCGTTACCTTTTTAATCTTCAATATCTTTTTGAGTATCCTCAAGTAGAATATCGAGTAATTCCGTTGCTTTTTCTTTGTTATCTTCTTTTACTGCTTTTTGTATTTCCTCAATATCTCTTTTAAGTTTTCTTAAGTAACTATTGAATTGCTTGTCTGTTCCCATTTCTTCCATATTTTCTCCTCTCTGCCTTTAAGGCTATTAAGTTAATCTCTTAACTTAATTATAGTATACACTATTTTTTATATATTGTCAATAGTTTTATGTATTTTATTTTATATTTTTTAAAGTTTTTTATATACAATATAAACATTATTTTATATAATAGGCTCTCCTGTTTCATTATCTATGAACTGTATTTTTAATTCAGCATCAAGAGCACTCGCTATTTTCTCAAGTTCAGACACCTTAAAAGTATTTCGTTTATATTTATTATTTAAATTCTGTGGTGTCTGTCCTGTTCTTCTTGCAAGTTCAGCTTCCGACATATTATTTCTTTTTACTCTGCATAAATTTATATATTCTCTAATATCCATTATATAACCTCTCTTTTTTATATATTATAAACTAATTTTTATATATTGTCAAAAGAGGTTAATATTTTATTCATAAATAAAAGAACCTGCCTTTGCAAGTTCCTCGTTTTATCTTTTTCTTCGATTATATATAAAGCATAAAACCAATATTTTATCAACCTGTATGATATTGTATTGTATTGCATCATACTGCATATTTTTCTATTTCTTTGATTATTTGCTTATATACTCGGCTTTGTAAGTGAGAATATGAATAATAAGTTTCTTTTGATATCTCTCCCCAACTCTTAAAATTAATAAACCTCGCATAAAGAATTTTTTTATATAAATCATTGTCAATACTATTAATCAAACTTATAACATCTCCATATGCTTTTGCAGCTTCTTCCTCAAGACCTTCAATTTCTCTTTCTATGTCAATTATATCGTTAGTTATCTTCTCATCTATGCTTTCCAAGTGATTAGCGTGTACCTCACTTGCAATACTTGCTTTAAGTCCTCTCCTGTCCTTTAACTCAGCAAGATAGGACTGCTTTAAATGTATTGCAGTTATTACTTTGTGATATGCATTTAATCTTTCTTCAATTTCATTTGGCATAGTGGGATACCTCTATAGTAAAATATATCTATATTATATCATAAGAAATATTTAAATGCTGATATTTGAAAAAAGAATAAAAAGAAACGTATACTTAATTGCATACATTTCTTTATTACTCTAATCTAAATCATCATCAATGTGTTTAGAAACTTTATCAAAGAATTTTAATCCAATAATAGATGCTATAATACTTACTAAAAAATATAATGCAACTATTGTTATAATTATTATTGCTATGATTTTAAACATTAGAAATACCTCCTTAAAATTTAAATTTAACATTCCCTAACCCTAAAATACAATAACCCTTTTTTAACCCATATTCTTCACAATCTTTTAAAATATATGTTACTTTCATTATTACTTCTCTTCCCGTGTAAGTACCATCACTTCCAATTTCTTTTAGTCTGAGTAAATCTCCCTCTTTATAATCCCTGTCATCTTTTCTTAACTCAAACTTTTTCCTTTTATAAAGGACATCATTAAAATATTTTTCTTTAATTTTTAAATTATGTATATTTCTTTTATCCATACTTTTAACCTCTTCCTCATTAATATTTTTTATATTTCAGCTTATTGCCATAAAAGTTATTCATCTATCCCATAAAAACCTTTTATCTTTGAAATTAAAGTTGATAATTGAATATCAGCTATTTTACAATTATTTATAGGATTCTTTAGTAAATCACAAAATTTATAATTATCTCTTAGTTCAAATTCAACACCTGCATCGACCAATTCATCTATTATATTTTGTAACTGTTTATTTAAATTTTCAAGATTATCAATTGTTTGTTTTACATTATTCACAAATTATATCTCCATCCTTTACTTTTTCTATAAATTCTTGCAAACCATATTTTTTTATCTTACAAAGAGAATCTCGACTCTTATTTATAAAATCAATATAATCCAACTCCCTTTGCACTCCTTTTGAATAATCAATAATAACTACATATCTTGATATTTCTATTAATCCATAACATATTGGAAAATAATTATTATATGACAACTCTTTATATGGTATCTTTACAGGGTTTAAAACATTAAATCCCAACAATTCTAATTCAAATTCCGCTTGTGCAAATTTTTCTTTATAGTTAAAGTCGCTTGTTACTGCACCGGCTAAATATACTTTCTTTTTCATTTTAACTCCTCAATAAAATCTAATTGTTTTGATATTTCAAAGTTGCAATAAATACATTCTTGTCTTTTCTTTCCACCCTGAGCGACTAAATTTAAATACATCTTATCCCACTCATGAAGATAATTATTGTAAAGCTCCGTATCATCTCCGCTTAAAATTACATATCCTTTATGTTTTAATAAAATTTCCAACAATTCAATATGTTCCTCTTCTTTGAACATTTCGTGCCTATAATAATTACGCTGCCTTTTTGTTTTCAAGTACGGTGGATCTGCGTATATTAAGCAATCATCAAAGTTATAATTTTTAATCAAACCTTTAGCATCTTTACACTCAATTTGTGCATCTTTTAATCTGTTACATACTTGTTCTATCAATTCAATATAACTTTTAAATATAAAAGGATTATCAGGACCGCTACTTTGCTTGGTATTCTTCCAACCGACTTTTTCGGATAATTTAGTTCCATAACTTTGTGAACATCTGACTAAAAACAACCTTGCTGATTCAATCTTTTCTTCCTTTGTTTCAAGTTTGCAACTTTTATACTTTTCTTCTGCTTCCAAATATTCACTCCTTGCAAAAGGTGTAAAATAGACTTTAGTCATTAGTTCATAAGGATAATCTCTGCAGACTTTAAAGAAATTTACTACCAACTTATCAATATCGTTTATCGTTTCTCTTTGTGATGGCATCTTGTTAAAGAAAACTCCACCACTGCCAAAGAAAGGCTCTAAATATATTTTATGTTTTGGCATTATTGAAATAATTTTCTCTGACAGTTTGAACTTGCTTCCTGGATATTTTAATAATTGTTTCATAGTTTCAAAATCCTCTTACCGTGTATTTACTGTTATAACCTCTTCGTCTTTAAATATTACATATCCCTGATTTTTAAGATACTTTACAATATCATTTTGCACTGTTGAGTTTTCACCACCTATTATCAATGGTTTCTTATTATCAAGTGCATATTCGGCTTTCATATATTCGCTTGGCTGTAACATCATTTTTAAATATTTTTTAAGTTCCGGTAAAAATATGGAAAACTGATTTAACGGAAATTGATTCTCTTCTTTATTTTTCGCTAACATTTTAAACCCTCACTTTCAATCATTTTTGAATTTTTAACTATGCAATCAACTGCTACTAAAAATCCTTTAACTGATGCACAATTTAATGCACCGACAGTATTAGTAAAGACATCTTCGTTAAAATTCAACCAATCTTCTACATACTCAACTGTATATAAACTATCTCCCAAATTTTCAATGACTCTTTTTTCATCTTCGGTTAATTTTCTCTTATTTTTCATTGTTGAATTTCTCCTCACTTATATTTTCTAACTATCATCTTTTTGATTTAAATAGCTTAATTGTTCTTTTGAAATTCGTCTTGACTGTCCTGTCAATTCAATTGTTTCACACATAGAAAAAATCCTGTCAAATATTCTGTCCTGGTCAGCAAATCCTCTTTCTATCTGTTTCAGGTTAGTGGTTATTATCAATGGCTTTTTTGCTATGCTTCTTAAATCGAAGAAATCAAAAACTTTTTCTATTGAAAATTCCGTTTGTCTTTCTGCTCCTAAGTCGTCAACGATAACTAAATCATAAGTTTTAACCATAGTTTCAATCTTTTTAATTCTGTCTCTATTTTTCAATTCGATATAAATTTTAATAAGGTCTGTTATTCGAAGTGGTAAAACCAAATACCCCTGTTTGTAAAGCTCGTTTGCAATGATTTTGCTATAAAAAGTTTTGCCTGTTCCTATCGGTCCTTTAAATAAAATCCCTTTGTTTTCTTTTAACTTATGTTTAAAATTTAAAATATAATTTTTAACATAGCTTGATGTCCTTGCTTTAACTCCATCATCATCCTTTAAAGTCAAATCTTTAAAATTTACACTTACACCTATAAAATCTAAATCTCGCATATTTTTAATATTATTGCTTTGAATTTTCTTTCTTCGTTCGATACGAGTATTTTCAATCTCCTGACACTTACAAGGTTTTCTTACTTTAATTTTTATGTCTCCAATGAATCCGACTTCTTCTCTCGACGTGTGGCATTTCTTGCAATAAAGTAATTTATCTTTCAAATACTCATCATCTGCAGGAATACTTGGGTTATCAAAATTCAACCCGAAAAAATCAATCAATTCTTCTGACTTTGGAATAATCTCACTTATAGTCTTCATATATCAACTCCTCTAATCGACAATTGAAGCCTGTAGATAGTTAAAACTATCTCCTTCAGCTCCATAGGACTGTCTTTTTTGTGTGACATTTTGGTTCAGGTAGCTTTCAAATTTATTGCTAAAAAGAGTTATCGGTCGTAAATACCCCTCAAATTTTGTACCTTTCCATTCCTTAACTTTCTTATCTATCACTTTTATGAAGTCTTCAACAGTAAACCCTTGCTTAAACCTAGCATCTATCAATTCTTTAGTTTTTTGTATATTATGTTTATAGCTTGTCCCTGCTTTTTCGTTGAGGTAATTAATTATATATATATATTTATTTATATTATTATTTATATTATTATTACCTACATTATTATAAGGAGTGTAATTTTTACACTCTTCTTGTGTAGTTTTTACACTATTAGAGGTGTAATTTTTACACTCCTCTTGTGTAGTTTTTACACCACCCTGTGTACTTTTTACACTACCTTCCTTTGTAGTTTTTCCACTATCTAAAATGTCTAAATTAGCATAATAACAATTGCCATGTTTCGATGATTCTTTGATAATTAATTTCTTTTTAATTAACCTTTTTAAATTTTCTATTATAGTTTTTTTTGTTATTTTCAACTCTTTTTCCATCGTGTTTAAACTTGCATGATATGTATTTTCGCCATTTTGACTATATCCATAAATAAGAGCATAAATAAAAAGTTCGTTATTCTTTAACTTTAACTGATTCCTCATCCAACCAAACACTACTACAAAATTATCATCATTCATGAAACACCTCTCTTGACTAATGTCATTTTATTTGTTAATATAATCTCGTATATCAAAGATTTGTGCTTCTGTGTCCGCAGAAGCATTTTTATTGTTCAAATTCATTATTTCATCAATACCCAATACCCATTCAAAAGCTATCTTTATTTCTAATAAATAACCGCAAATATTTATCTTTTCTATTAAATCTTCATTAAATTTAATAGATTTAAGAATATTTTTAATTTGAACATTAATATCTATTAACTTTTCTCTTATTTCATCTTTACTTTTCATAAAAATTACTCCGTTTCTTCTAAAATAAACTCAACTTGTTGTTTTGCAAAGTTAAACACATGAAATGCATCTAAAGCTGTTTTATGTTTTTCAATATTATATGCCGGTGAATTCTTTCTTCTTAACTTCTCCCATCGTTCAACTGACTTTGTTGCATTTTCAAGTCTTTCAGACAAACGACTATATACCTGAATAGCTCTGTCTTTTATGTCGTTATATTTCATTCTTTTTCTCCTTTCCTTTTCATTTGCTATGTATGTAACCATCATGCTTATACATAAAAGTAGAATTAAATCAATTATAATACTGCTCATACACATCTACCTCTTACCCTATTGTACCTTTCAAAATTAAAATTCCCCTGTCTTTCATCTTCACAAAAGAAGTGGTAAGTCAATTCATAAGGTTGTTTAATTAAATCCATAATTTTAAATATTTCACTTTGCTTAAAATCTACTCTTCCATTCAATTTATTGTTTGTTCCGGATATACTAATTCCTAAAATCTTTGGCAAGTCGCTTGTAAAACTTATACCTCTTAACTTCAAATATGACTTTAGAAGAGGATAAGCCTTCTTTTCATAATTTATAAGGTTTTCCATCTGCATTATTACCCCTTTATTATTCTTTTGACTTACTTTCAGATTTTAAATCAGCAATGACTTTACATAAATTTGCCAAATGGACATTTATTTCAATCAACTGCCGCTTTAAAATATCCGTTTGTTCTTTAACTGCCTTAACTGATTTTTCCAAAATATCAACTGTATTTTTTTCATAATTCACTTTTATTACTTCCTTTCTTCTAATTTTCAGCATCTTAAATGCTAAAGCCTGAGCAGAAACTTAGCATTTCTGCCCATGATTTAGAATTTAATGCAAAGATTTTTAGCACTTTTTTAAAACAATAAATAACAATTTGTCCATATAATATATTTTTAATAGAGGCATTTCTCACCTTCCCTTCATTTGATTTTAGTATTTAATATATTGCTTTAAATTCAAGTACTAAAAGGCAGACAGGAGCAGTTTATACTGTTTATCAAAATAAAATTCAAGGAGAACCATATGGTTGTTTTATCGATGCGTGCGCTAAATGTAATCATTGTGTTGCTCCTGACCACTTCTTAGGACTTAAAAATTATAGTCTTAATCTAAATCACTGTCCTTTCCGATTTTTATCGTTATACAAAGGGCTTTTAAAATTTTATTTAACTGTTCAAGCTTAGGAATTCTTCCTTTTTCATAATTGGCTATTGCTCTGTCTGTAACACCACATTTTTTAGACAGTTTATAAACAGATAAACCTTGCTTTTTTCTTTCTTCTCTTATAATTTTTCCTAAATTCATTGTTTTTTCTCCTATTTTTATATATACTAAATTGTGTAAGAACATATATTCTATAAATAATTGTGAGAGGTCTTTAAATATGAACGAATTTAATTACAAGTTTGATACTCCAACAATAAAAGCCTTAAAATCTCTTGAGGAAGCTTCCAAAAATTGTTATAAAAACTATCCTGGACTCAACGCAGGAGCTAAAGCATTGCAAAAATCTTTGAAGATATATTCAAAAATTATAAATATTCCAAATGTTGTTTTATTACCCCAAAATTTAGTGAATAATATGAATACTGCTTTAATTGGCTTAAATAACATAAAAAATGCGACACATGCATTGAAAATATTTAATGATGAATTTTCCACCCTCATAAAAGAACTTAATGCCTCAATAGTTGCAAGCAATCTTGATAATACTCTTAATTCTTTATCAAGTGCTCTTGCATCAGTTAATGAACATTCTTCAAGAGAAGTAGTGGTTCATAATATCAAACGAACACAAAGCGTATTAAAAGAATTAAGGAAATCAACTGTTACATCGTCAGACGAAAACTATAACACTTTACAAAATTTAGAAACATATCCTTTAAAACCATTATCACCTAAAATCAAGAGAGAAATAGAATCTTTACCAAATGAGAATGATTCAATTAAATTAATAAAATTCCTCAATAATAATGTCGAAATCAAGGATGGGTATGCATATGTTCCGGAAGAAGTTTTTAATATTATAGTTAAAAACATCAATGACACTAACAATAATGATAAAAGTACCAAAATAAAGAAAGATACTTTTAACCAAATTTCTTTGGGTGTGATTAGCAATGCATTATATAATATATTAGCTAAAATATTGCTAAAGTTATTTTCATATATATTCCACCAATTATGATTTTTAAAAGTCAAGATCTAAATTTTCAAATAAAGAATCTATTTTATTCTTCAAATTTTCCCAAACTTCTTGTACAAGTTTTACAGATTTAGGATTACTTATCTTAGCTCTTTGTATTTCTTTTATAAGATGTCTAATTAATAGCTTGTTTATGATTTTATATAAAATGTGATATATTACCATTCCTAAAAGTATGTATAAAAAAGCAATCATTCCCCTACGCTCCTTTCTGCTTATTCTCTATTTCCTCTTCTGTGGCAAACAAGTAGTCAAATGATTTATTAAAGTATTTACAAAATGCTCTACATTCGCTAATAGAAAAATTACCACTTTTAATTTTTTCTCTATATGAATGTCTACCAACATTTATTATTTTCCCCATAGCTTCATCTGTTAAATGATGGTATGCTTTTTGTCCTAACAAATTTGGATACATTATATTACCTCCTGTCTTATTATGACATATCGTCACTATTTGCCTTTATTATAATGACAATATGTCATTATGTCAATACTTTTTGTAAAATTTTATTGACATTTTGTCATTTTAGTATTATTATACAATTGAAATGAGGTAATATATGGGATTTGCAAAACAGTTAAAAATAGCTCGACAAAAGAATAAAAATAAATATACACAACAAGATATAGCTGATATATTAGGTATTGATGCAAGTGCTTATAGTAATTATGAAACAGGGAAAAGAGAACCTAATGTAGCTAAGTTAAAAGAGATTGCTAAAATACTTAATGTTTCAGTTGATTTTTTATTAGAAACCGGTCTAGAAAAATCTAACCTTTATTCAATACAAGAAAAAGAATTTTTAGACAAATTCAAACGACTATCGCCATCAAGGCAAAATAAGATAAATAAATATATAGATATAGAATTAGAAGAACAAGAAGAAGAATACACAAAGAAACAATACTTAAAGATTGCAAGAGGTGGACAAGAAGAATTAGTGTCCAGTAAAGATATAGATGAAATGATTGAACAGGGAGAGCAGGTCTTCTCTGATGATGACTTGTAGATGGTAAAAATTGACAAATAAGGCTATTAGTAATTTTAATCAAATTGTAATTTATTACCAATTAAATATTAATGATTTCTATTGTAAGATTTTCTCAAAAGGAAACAAGGAACTTATAATGGAAAGACAACAATATTTTAAAATTCGTAATTTAGCGTGGGAAGTTTTAGTAAAACAGAAAGTAAACGCATTACCGATTAATATCATTCAAATTTGTAACAATATGAAAATATCAGTTATAAAAGCAAATATTAATTTAGATGGATACAGTACAATTAGAAGAAATGAAAAAATAATTTACTATAGGCACACAAACAATATCGGTAGAACACGTTTTACAATAGCTCACGAATTAGGACACCTTTTATTAAATCATTACAACTTGACAAACAAAGAGAAAGAAAAAGAAGCAAATATGTTCGCTGCACGCTTGCTAACCCCTCTTGGAGTTTTACAGGAGTTGAATATAAAATCGGCAGAAGAAATCAGTAACATATGCAATGTATCACTTTCAATGGCAAAAATTCGATATGCAAGACTTGAAATGTTGAGGCAACGCAATAAGTTTCAAACAAGTAAGCTTGAACAAAGCGTAGTACATAATTTTCAAAATTACATAACTAATTACAATAAAGAACATAATTAAATTTACATAATATATAAAATAATATTTTTAATAAGGAGATTTTATGTCCACATATTCAATTGATATACAAACAAAAGTTGAAAATATAATTAATAAAACTAGAAAACATCCTTTTCTATTTATTGGTTCTGGATTTAGTAAACGCTATCTCAACACAAGACAGGATTACAATCAGGGAAAATACCATGTAGATTCCGGCGGAGA
>CAMSGF010000003.1 GCA_947058225.1 uncultured Eubacteriaceae bacterium | reverse complement strand
CACGACGCTCTTCCGATCTATAGTTTTTATTTTAAATAATAAAAAAGAAGAGATGATTATCTCTTCTTTTTTTTTGCTATTAATATAAATTTTTTGCTATTAATATAAATTAAGTGTTGCAGAAGATGGGTTTAATGTCTTTAAGCCACCGTCTACCAATATAACCTGTCCGGTTAGGTAGTCTGACATATCTGTTGCCAAGAATTCTATGACCTTTGCACAGTCTTCTGTCGTTCCAAAGCGGTTCATAGGAACTTTTTCTCTTAGTTCGTTAAACTGACTTTCAAAGTGTGCATCCCATTTTACAGTGTGTATGTATCCCGGTGCTATCGCATTTACGTTTACTCCATATGGTGCAAGCTCCAATGCCAAATGCCTTGTTATTGATTCAACGCCTGCTTTTCCCGCTCCGTAGTGGGGTTGTGTTACAAAAAGCGGAACTTCCCCTCCGACAGATGATACGTTGATAATCTTTCCTGATTTTTGCTTTTTCATTATAGCACCTGCGTATTTACAAAATATAAAAGCAGATGTCAGGTTTATATCAAGCGTTCTCTTAAATTTATCTGTGTCCATTTCAGTTAGAAGTCCGGGTCCGCATCCTCCCGTTCCACCGACATTGTTTACGAGAATATCCACATGTCCGAATTCCTCGTATACTGCTTCAATCGTTTCCTTTCCGAATTTATCGTCTGTTGCATCTCCTTCAAATGCCATTGATTTTCTTCCAAGAAGTTCAATTTCTTCTTTTACTGTTGGAGCTGTTACGTCTTCTTCCTTAAATTTGCTTGCCTTTACGTCTAAATCTGTTATTACGACATCTGCTCCAAGTCTTGCAAGGTGGAGTGCATATTGTCTTCCGATTCCTCTCGCAGCTCCTGTAATAATCGCCACTTTTCCTTTTAATTTTTCTTCCATTTTATCCTCTCCTTATATATTAATAATGATGATAATATTTAATTATCGTTATAGGTATATTTTTTTATTTTTAACTTAAATTATATTTAATAAGTAAAAATAATTAAGTTTGATTATTAACCTGCTTTTAATCTGTTTTCTGATATATTTTTCTTTCTTAATGAAATTGTATTTAACAATTTATAATGATTTATTTTTATTATGAACATATTTTTAAACTATTCATTAATGTATTTTTTGTTTTTTAATTTTTTAATAAAATTATTTTATTTAATATTTATGTTAGAATAATTGGTTTTACTTTGAATTTGTTTTAATTTCCTTTTGAAGATATTATTTGTTTTTTCTTTTATTTTTTTAATTTAAACTGTATTTAAATAATTTGAATAATTAAGTTTGATTATTAACAGGTTTGTAATACATTTTATAATATCTTATTTTTATTTATTTTCTTTTCTTATATTAAATTATATTTAATAATTTTATTAATTGATTATATTTATGAATTTTTTACTGTGACCTATATTGAGTTGGTGTTAGTAATCTTATAGGCACATTTCTTTTCTGTCATCTAAAATAAATAAATTTTAAGCCTGTTCCTTCGCTGCCTGTAAAATAGTTTCGGCAGTTCTGACCCCAAGTCCGAATCTGTTGCATCCTGCATCAATCATCTTTATAACAGTGTCTAAATCTCTGACTCCGCCTGCAGCCTTAATAAGAGCCGAATCTCCGATAGTGCTTTTTATAAGTTTGATTGTTTCAACAGTCGTAGGTTTTGGTCCCCAGCCTGTTCCCGTCTTTACGTATGTAACACCTGCTTCAACACATAATTCACTCGCTTTTTTAATTTCATCATCAGTTAAATAACAAATTTCAATAATCGCCTTTACAGGCACTCCGTCAGCTGCTTCAACGACAGCTTTAATATCATCTCTATAGTAGTCGTACTTTCCTGATTTTAATGCACTGACGTTACTTACCATATCGAGTTCTTTGCATCCAAGTTCAATGTTGCTTTTTGCAGTTGCAACCTTTATATCGGTTACCTCTGCTCCCGCAGGAAATGCTACAACTCCCGTTACAACTGTATCAGGTGTGTCCTTTAATGCATCTATCGTATACTTTGTTACCCAAGGCATAGGAGATGCACATACACAGTTGTATTTTTTTACGATTTCAATCATTTGGTCGACTTCTTCCATTATAATATCAGTTCTTACAGTGCTGACATCAATCATTCTATTTAAATCTTTTAAATTTATATTCATTTTTTTCTCCTCTTGCTTTTATTAAGTTATATTTCATAATTTATAATAGTGTATTTTTATTATAAATCTGTTTTTAAACTATTTATTAAGGTATTATTTTTTTTTCTTTTTTTTAATTCCTTAATAAAATTATATTTAATATGAATTAGAATAATTGATTTTTATTATGAGCCCTTACTCGCTCCTGTATGAATATGAATTTTGCTAAGCAGTCCTTTTATCTCTTTTGTTTTCATTTTTTTATCTTCTTTATCTTATTGTTCTCCCGCCGTCTACGTGGATTTTTTGTCCTGTCACATAGCTTGACATATCGCTTGCAAAGAAAAGACAGGCATTTGCAACTTCCATAGTATCACCAAAGCGTCTTAGTGGAATTTCATTTACGACTCTGTTTTTCTTTTCTTCATCAAAATATGATTCAAACATCTGTGTCTTTGTGGGACCGGGTGCGACTATGTTGCACCTTACCTTATTTACTCCATGATTTTGTGCGATGGAGCGCATAAGTAATTCAATCCCCGTTTTTGACATAGCATATGGTCCGTTTCCGCTGCTTGGCTGTGCCACTGCAGACGTTGATATGCTGACTATTGAACCTCCGTTTTCCTGCTTTTCCATAACCCTTAGTGCGTTTATGCTCATATGATATGTTCCCTTTAAATTTATATCGATAATCTTATTAAACTCATCATCTGTTATATCTAAAATGCTTTTCTTTTCAAGCCCCATTCCCGCATTGTTTATTAGAATATCCAAGCTTCCGAAATGTTTTACTGTTTCTTCAACAATTCTTTTGCAATCTTCTTTATTTATAATATCTCCTTTTATCAAAAAGACATCAGCTCCGTTATTTTTTAATTCTTCTTCAATTTTTCTTGCACTTTCTTCGCTTGAGCGGTAGTTTAAAGCGATTTTAGCATGGTTTTTTGCAAAAAGTTTGACAACCGCCTTTCCAATCCCCGTCGCTCCTCCTGTGATGAGTGCTGTCTTTTTTTGTAACATATCCTTCTCCTTTTGATTATATTATTTTTTATTTTATCATATTTTAATTTATTTTTGTATAGAAATAAATCTTATATTGTAATTAAAATAAATACACTAAAATGTATAAATATGATATAATATATAAATTAATATTAATTTTTAAATGGCAGGGAAAAGACGATGATTGACAAAAGAAGAGAATATTTGGCAGATTTTGCACTGCTTATAATGGCAGCTATATGGGGCAGCGGATTTATATTTACAAAAAAAGCACTGGGGTTTTATGATTCATATCAGGTGCTGTTTATACGATTTTTTATAGCATCCATAGCACTTATTGTAATAAATTTTAATAAATTAAAGAAAATGGATATGGCAACTGTAAAAGCAGGAGTATTTATCGGAATGATTTTATTTTTCGGCTTTTTGTTTCAAACGCTTGGACTTGAGAAGTCCTCTGCCGGAAAGAGTGCATTTTTAACTGCGTCTTATGTCGCTTTTGTGCCTTTGATAACACTTATAGTCACAAAACAAAAACCTGATAAATATAATATTTTTGCGGTGGTTTTAATGATTATTGGGATATTTTTGTTAACTATCGACTTAAAAAGCGGATTTTACATAGAAAAGTATGATATATTGAGTTTAATCGGAGCTGTCTTTTGGGGGCTTCACGTTTCAATGGTCGGTATTTTTTCAAAAAAACATGACCCAATGCTCCTCGTTATGCTCCAGATGATGTCGGCAGGTGTTTTAAGCGGAATATCTATGATGATTTTAGGTGGCGGAGGGTTTGTTATTGAAAAGGAAAGTGTATTTGGTCTTTTATATTTAGGGGTAGTTTGTTCTGCTATCACATTTGCGATTCAAAATGTTGCACAAAAATACACAAATTCAACACATGCGAGTATTATAATGAGTCTTGAAGCTGTGTTTGGAACCGTATTTGGTATTTTATTATTAAACGAAAGCTTTACATATCAGATACTTCTTGGGTTTGTTGTGATATTTATCGCTCTTGTTATGGCGGAAACGAAATTTTCATTTCTTAGAAAGGATCTATCATAATGGAAAATATTTTAAAAAAGTTAAGGGAAATTATAAATTCCGATTCTATCTTGTTAAATGAGCCGATGAGTGAACATACGACATTTAAGACAGGCGGAAATGCGGATATATTTATTAAGATAGGAAGTGCGGATGAGCTAAAAAAGATAATTTGTTTATTAAAAAGTGAAAATTATCCTTATTTTGTGCTTGGAAAGGGGTCAAATCTTTTAGTCAGCGATAAGGGGATAAGAGGTGTCGTGTTATATATGGGAGGTTTAAAGGGAATAGTTGCAGAAGGGGAAAGTGTTACGTCTTACTCCGGAAATTCTTTGGCATCTGTTGCGGGAGAGTGTTTAAAAAATTCCCTTACCGGTTTTGAATTTGCGAGTGGGATTCCGGGAACTGTCGGTGGAGCTATGTATATGAATGCAGGAGCGTATGGAAGTGAGATGAATGACATAATAGAAAGTGTCGTTGTTCTTGATAAGGATAATAATATAGTAAAAAGAAACAAGGATGAGTTAAAGCTTGGATACAGAAGCAGTGTTATACAAGAAAACGGGGATATCTTGATAAGTGCAAAATACAGACTTAAAAAAGGCGATAAAGAAAAGATAAGACAAAAAATGTCAGAACTTAATTTAAGAAGAAAAGAAAAGCAGCCTTTGGAATTTGCATCAGCCGGGTCGACTTTTAAAAGACCAAAGGGATACTTTGCCGGAAAGCTCATAGAGGACAGCGGACTTAAGGGGTTTGAACACTGCGGTGCGGCGGTAAGTGACAAGCACTGCGGCTTTATAGTAAATCTTGGCAGTGCGAGGACAGAAGATATACTTTATGTTATTGATTATGTAAGAGATAAAGTATATAATAAATTCGGTGTAAAATTACAAACGGAAGTCAAGTTTATAGGAGAGAAATAATGAATTATGCTCAGTATCAGGCATTAAGAGGAAGATACGAAAGGAAGGCGAGATTATTATTCGTTGTTCCGCTTATTATATTTATAGGAATGATTATTCAGTTGTTTTTGCTTATTACAAAAACGAATATAAATTTTGATTATTTGGATATATTGATGGTAGGTCAGTTATATTCTCATGGCAAGATTTATATGGGAGATGGAAATGTTGTTATGGCATTTTTGTTTTTTGGAGCGATAGCACTTCTTTTGTTAATTTTTGGAATTTGCACATTTCTCTGTAAGAGAAATATTAAGGTTTCATATTCTGTATTAAACTTTTTATACACAATAGATTTATTTATTGCAATAATCGGAAAAGCGAATCACGAGGCGATAGTTCATATAGTGTTTTTAATAGCCTTGTTGTATGCGAGAAGGGTTTGTTCTCATTTGCAGGTTATTCCTGAGAATATATGGGGAGATTAAAAAATTTGTAGAAATTTTGTATATAATATAGTATAATTATTAAAAATTTATTTAAATATAATAAAAATGATTAGATAAACTTAGGAGAATGTAATATGAATCCAAAAGTAGTTAAAATAATAGTTGGGGTACTGACGTCGCTTATTGTTGTAAGTGTCGGTTCGGTGGCTCTTGCAAATTCTTTGGGTTTTAATATTTTTAAAGGTATGACAGACCCGAAATATGCAAGACTTGAATATAAAAAGAAAGCGGCTGAAGATACGCTGAATGAGGATGAAATGAATATCCTTATCTTCGGACTTGACAGAAATTCAAACAGGGCACAGACTGAAACGATTTTCCGTCCTGATACGATAATGCTTGCAAGTGTTAACTTAAAGGAAAAGAGTGTAAAGCTCGTTTCAACTCCAAGGGACAGCAGGGTCGATATATACAATACATCAGGCAGGGATAAGATAAATTCTGCATTTGCCCACGCTTATAATAACTTAAATGAAGCTGACAGGGCTGATGCCGATAAAGTGTTTAAGGAAGGTATCAAATATTTGGAATACACTGTCAGTGATGTGTTGGGTGGGGTCAGCGTTGACCATTATGTCGGTGTTGATATGGACACTATCCCGCAGCTTGCAACTGTTATGGGAGGTGTTACGGTTAATGTCAAGGAGGACATATACGAAAACTACGGACATGGCAGCGGAAACGGTATAAGAATACACAAAGGGAAGCAGATTTTAAGCGGCAAAGATTTATTGTATTACAGCAGATACAGGTCTTATGCAGGTGGGGATATAGATAGGGTCGCAGTTCAGCAAAGCATAATAAAGGCTATTTTGGAGCAGTTTAAAAACAGCAATTCTTTTACAAAGATACCTAAAATTTACAATCTTATAAAAGACAGCATTGAAACGGATATGACATTTGCGGATATTGCATCACTTGGATATAAATTTAAAGATTTTGATACTGAAAATTTAAAGACATATACACTTCCTGGAAACTACGGAGTATTAAATTCACTTAGTTTTTGGGTTGTAAATCAGGCTGAAAGAGTACAGTTTATAAAAGAATTATATGGAATTGAAGCAAAACTGCTCACACAGGACCCTCTTACAGACGGAACGTCTTATAACTCTTCAAAGGATCCGGGAGGTGGAAGCGGTGTTACAAAACCAAAAGATTCTTCTTCAGATGATAAGCCGAGTGATACTCCGTCAAAACCAAATGACGACAATTCAGGTGGTAGTAGCGGCACAAACAGCGGTGGTAACTCCGGCGGTGGGGGTTCTTCTTCTGGAGGAGGAGATTCTTCAGGCGGAAGTTCCGGTGGTGGAGATTCTTCCGGTGGAGGAGGAGATTCTTCAGGTGGAGATAACAGCGGTGGCGAAACGGGAGGCGGAGATACTACTCCGGATACGAGTAATTAATAAAAGGCAGAGTTATTCTCTGCCTTTTTAATGCGAGGGAAAAGGAATGAAGATAGTTTTACAAAATTTAGAAAAATACTTTGGAGCAACACATTTATTTAGCATAAAAAGTCTGGAAATAGGAGATAAGGACAAAGTCGGAATTGTCGGAAGAAATGGCTCTGGGAAAAGTACACTTCTTAATATGATAATGGGGCTTGACGATGAATACGATGGTGTTATATCAAAAAAGGGTGTTGAGGAGTTTGGCTTTTTAAGACAAAATCTTGATTTGGATATGGATAAGAGCATATATGAAAATGTGTTGGATGGGGCAGGGGAATTTATCGAGTTAGAAAATAAAATAAATGATATCTATTTAAAAATAGAAAATGAAAACAATATAGAAAAGCTAAAAATTTTAAACGAAAATGTCAATGAATTAAACGAGGAATTTGAAAAAAAAGGCGGGTTTTCATACAAGAGTATGATAAACGGGACTATAAAAGGGCTTGGGTACAGCGAGGATGATTTTAATAAAAAGGTATCCTCATTAAGCGGTGGACAGAAGATGCGTGTTGCCCTTGCAAAGCTTCTTGTGAAAAATCCAAAGGTGCTCGTCTTGGACGAGCCGACCAATTACCTTGATGAAGAAAGCGTGTCATTTTTAGAGAATTTTTTAAGCAGTTTTAACAATACAATTTTGCTTGTAAGTCACGACAGGTATTTTTTGGATAGGGTTGTGAACAAGATTGTTGAGATTGAAAATAACAAGGTGTATTCGTATAAAGGTAACTACACCGAGTATGTAAGAAAAAAGCAAGATAGGCTTTATGCTTATGAAAATGCGTATAAAAAGCAGCAGGATAAGATAAAAAAGGAAGAAGAGGTCATAAAGACATTAAAGCAGTTTAACAGGGAAAAAAGCGTAAAAAGAGCGAGAAGCAGGGAAAAACTGCTTGAAAAAATGGACGTTATTGATTCACCGTTTGTTGAAAACAGTGCGTATATGCGTTTTATTTATACTCCTATGATAAGCAAAAAGGCTATTGTGGTAGACCATCTCTCCTTTGCATATAATGATAAAAAGGAGATATTTGATAATATAAACTTTGTGGCAGAAAAGGGGAGTAAGATAGGAATAGTCGGGAAAAATGCGACGGGAAAGACCACTCTTTTAAAGCTTATTACGGGAGATTTAAAAGCAGATGGTGGGCTTATAAAAATAAATCACAAGGCGAAGATATTATATTTTGAGCAGGAACATTCAAATTTAAATAAAGATAATACTATTATAGAAGAGCTTAGGAATGCGACTATGCTCGATGATGTCTATATAAGAAATACTCTCGGGTGTCTTCTTTTTAAAGGTGATGAAACTTATAAAAAGATAAGTTCTCTTTCAGGTGGGGAGAGGGCGAGAGTTGCCATTGCAAAACTTATGATTGAGCCGTCCAATATTCTTATATTGGATGAGCCTACAAACCACCTTGATATACAAACCAAAGAAATATTGGAGGATGCACTTAAAAGATATGAGGGAACTGTCATAAGTGTTTCTCACGACAGATACTACTTAAAAAACGTATGCGATAAAATCATCAATGTATCTGATAAAAATATAAAGGTATATGACGGTGGGTATGACTATTACTTGCTGGATAAAAAGAGTCAGGTTGAAAGAAAAGAAGTCATAAAGAAAAAAGATGTCCAAAAAAAGAAAGAAAACTTTATATTAAGCAATAACAAGAGAAAATATTATGAAGAAAGAAGTTTACAAATAGAGCAAAATTTGATAGATTTAGAAGAGAAAAAGAATGAAATTTTATCGAATATGGCGGATAGTGAATTTTATAAAAATCCAAAAAATGTAAAAATGTCGAAACAAGAGCTTGATGATATAGAAACAAGAGTAAAAGAAGAAGAGAATGAATGGATTGAGATAAATGACATTTTGGAAAAAGATGATAAAATAAGATTAAAAGAGGGAGATAAAAATGATTAGAGAAAGTAAAAAAATAGGTTTTAAGATGTTAAAGGAGAATTTTAAGGTTATATCATTATCTTTTTTGTTGTATATTATTATAGTTTCTTTAGTAGAGAGAGTCATCAATGTCGACAATCAAGGTATGAAAATCTTATTTGGCTTGGTATCTTTTATTTTATCAGCGGTTATGAGTCTTGGTCTAACCGGTATAGTTACAAAGATATATTATGGCAATAATGCAAATATAAAGGATATATTTTTATATTTTAACGATAAAAAAGCATTTGAAAGATGTATTATACTCAGGGTTTTATATTCTTTACTATTAATTGTATTTTGTATATTGATAGGCCTTATATTTTTTAATTCGTTTGCTTCATTATACGAAGCGTTTGTTAACTATAGGTACAATGATTTGTTTTTTAGTGCGAATATATTGGATATGTTATTAAAAACACTGCTTATTCCTTTTATATTAGTTCTTATTTTCAGCATATTGCTCGCTGCCGTTATGGACTTTGGAGAGATGATGATTGTAAGAAAGGATAACTGGGAGAGAGGATTTGTGTCCGGTGCATTTTCTATTGGCATTAAAAATGCTTTTAAATACTTCTTGTTTCAATTATCGTTTTTTGGCTGGATGTTCTTGGTTTTTGCAGTTATGATATATTCTTTTACAATGTTATCTGTCAATAGTTATGTTGGGCGTGGGGCAGGTTTCCAGCTGCTTTTATTCGTCTTATCAGCTGTGGCATTGGTATTTTTAATGTTATATATTCACTGTTCAACCGTTGTATATATCAATAAAGTTTTAGATGGGGTTTATGGAAAGCCAGAATTGTTTTGTATGGGAAGTAACATTAATGAAACGGAAGATGCTTTTTATAATCCATCAGATATGGAAAGTGAGGATATTATAGATTCTGAATATGAAGAAGTGGAAGATGATGATAATAAAGTCAGCAAAAATGATGAAAATGATAAAAAAGACATTATAAATACAAATGAGATTGAATCGGATGATAAGGCAGATAATGATGCACCTATAGCTTAAATGTGTTTATAAAATATATGAAATGTGAAAAACAGGAGAATATCCTGTTTTTTTGTGTTTAAACACAATAAATTTGTAAAACAATGGATAAAATGATATAATAAATAATCAAAAAGCATTAAGGAATGAATATGGCAGGAAACTTACAGGTAGATGAAAATAAGATTAAATCATACTATAAGACTATATATATAAAGCGATTTTTTGATATATTTGTATCGCTTATTCTTTTAATTGCATTATTTATTCCATCAATTATAATAGCACTTATTATATTTTTACAGGATGGTAAATCTCCTTTTTTTGTTCAGGAGAGAATTGGGAAAAACGGAAAGCCGTTTAAAATAATAAAATTCAGGACTATGGTAAAGGGAAGCGAGACACTTGAAGCTGAACTTCTTAAAAATTCAAAAAACGGATTCGTTCAAGTTGTTCACGACCCGAGAGTTACGAAGTTTGGGAAAGTTTTAAGACATACCAGCTTTGATGAAATTCCACAGTTTTTAAATGTGTTAAAGGGAGATATGAGTATAATCGGCCCAAGACCTTTTATTCCAATCGAGGTTGCACAGTTAAATGATAATGAGAAAAAAAGGCTTGAGGTTTATCCCGGGCTTACGGGGCTTGCTCAGCTAAAGGGAAGGTCGAGGCTTGGAATACACGAGGTTGTCACACTTGATATAGAATATATAAATAAATATACATTCGGCAGGGATATAAAGATATTGTTAAATACGATTTTTGTGGTGTTAGGAGGGGTATGATGCTTAAGATAAAAAGAAGAAAGATGGACAGGCGTACCAAAGAGTTTACCATAATAGTAGTCGCTTTGGTGCTTATTGTTGGGACATTTTTATACACGAGGCAAAGAACGCAGATTCTTCATGCAGAGCAATACATAGATAAAGTAAAGGCACAGTGTTATGTGTTTAAAGAAAGTGAATATATAAGTCTTGGAAAGGGAGAGAAGATAAATTTTTCAGTTAAAGAGGGGCAAAAGGTCGGGGCGAATACATCTCTTTCAAAGTCGTACAAAATAAAGACAAATAAATATCTAAATGATGCGATAGATGTAATAGACTGGATACTAAAGCATGGCTCGTATGGTGACAGAAATACATTTGTAAAAGAACTTCTTGCTGTTGATGAACAGGTCAACAAGATGCAGCAAAGGGCAGAGAGAATGAAAGATGATGAGGCGAGCGAAGAGAAGATAAATGTGAACAAGCGTTTAAATTCCCTAAAGAAAAAGCAAAGGCTTATGCAAAAATCACTTAAATATATTTTTGCGGATAATGATACTCTTCATAGAGTAAAAGACGAGTTGAAGGGTAAGAAAAGCGTAAAGAATAAGACACTTACAGTATCGAATCTGAACTTTTCATACACAGGAAATGTATTCTTTTCAACGACAGGTTATGAGGAAGTCCTCGATTCAAATCTGATGGGGATATTAAACGAAGATTATTTTAAATTTTTAGACGAATTTAAGGCAGAACCCTCTGATATTGAAGAGGATGGACAGATTATAAAAATCGTTCATAATAAGGAAATATATATATGTCCGATACTTGATAAAGATATTACACTTGAAATGGAAAAAGAGTGCAAGGAATATAAGCTATGGATAAACAAGAATTTTGATTTAGAAGAGCTTGGAGGATATTACGATTTAATTGAGAGGAGAGTCGATATACTCCGTTCTTTCCCATCAATAACAGTTGAAGATAAAAACGGGAATACGAGGAATGGTTTTTTGGTTGATGTGTTGATTTTTAAAGATAAGAAAGTTCCTGTCATATGTGTAAAAGATGAAATTGCATCATTTATGAATGTTGCAAATGACAATTATAATATATATGTGGAGCAGGTTGAAAGTTATATCTTGCCAAGCAGTGCGATTATAAGAAAAAATAACAAAGATTATGTGTTTGTTTTAAACACAGGTGATTTTCAGGAACTAGTAGAGGTTAAGATATATAAAAAAGAAGGCTCAAAGGTATATTTAAGACCTTTTGAAAATGAAAATTTAGCGGAGAATATGGAAGTAATAACAAATCCGGGGGGATGATTATGAGTATAAGTGAAAATTTAAAGAAAATAGAAGAAGAAATTGCAAGGGTTAAAAGGGATGAAGATGTGACTTTTGTGGCAGTTACGAAGTTTAGAAGTATCGATGAAATAAAACAGGTTTTAGATTATGGAATAAAAGACCTTGGAGAAAACAAGGTAAAGGAATTTTTGGAAAAGGAAGAAGAGTTAAAGGGTAGAGGTATAAGGTGGCATTTTATCGGTCATTTGCAAAGGAATAAGGTTAAAAAGATTGTAGGAAAAGTTCATTTGATTCACTCTGTAGATTCAATAAGGCTTTTGGAAGAGATTGAAAAGCAAAGCAGGGAAAAGGAAGTTATAACGAATATACTAATAGAGCTTAACAATGGCATTGAAGACAATAAATATGGGATAAAAGAAAATGAACTTGATGATATAATGAAAAGGGCAGTTGAATGTAAAAATATTAACGTTTTGGGGCTTATGTGTATGGCACCTTTTACCGATGATGAAAAAATTATAAAAAAAGTTTTTATAAATTTAAGAAAAATTTATGAAAACTATGGAAAAATGTATGCAAAATATGATAATATAAATTATAATACACTATCTATGGGTATGTCTAATGATTATAAGGTAGCGATAGAATGTGGAAGTAACGCCGTAAGAATTGGCACAAGTATATTTAAAGGAGAGATTTAATGGGAATAAACGATGTATTCAAAAAAGTTTTTAATGTGGAATTTGAAGTAACAGGCGATGATGATATTTATGAAGATGAATTTGAAGAAGAGGAAGAAATAGTTCAGCCTATAAGGGAACAACCAAAAAGGTCCGCAATAAACAGACAGAGAAAAGAAGAAAGAGAAAAGGCAGCGCTTCCTGTTGTGACACAAAACGGAAAATCGACTGTTGCTTTGGCAGAGCCGTCTAAATTTAACGATGCACCAAAAATTTGTGATAAGTTAAAACTTGGAACGACTGTCGTTGTCAATATGGACAATGTTGAAGCTGAAGAAGCTAAGAAAATCTTTGACTTTTTAAGCGGGGCTGTTTATGTGTTAAGTGCGGATATGAAAAAAATCGCAGACAATGTATTTATTTTAGCTCCTTACGGAGTTGAAATCCAGACTAAAATGGACAAAGAAAGGTCAATGAGAACATCAGAAGTAGATTTATGGAGTTATGAGGACTGATTATTAAATGAGTGAAGTTGATAAATTTATTTCAAGAATAGAAGATATGGCACTTACTGCTGCGAATAAGCGTGTAAGTGTCTTTTCTGATTTTATCGACCCTTCTATGCAGCTTCTTGCAGGCAGGGAAATCGGAAGATATAAAAAATTGGATTGTACTTTTTTTGGTGGTCATAATTTTTCTGAGAGAAAGGTTATGAGCATTTTTTGTGATGAGGAGCCTGAAAAAGAAGAATATCCGATAGCTGTTTTAAAGTCTGAAGAGCCGGTTGATGTGAGGCATCAGGATGTTTTAGGTGCGATTCTTTCACTTGGGGTTGATAGGAGCAAGGTTGGGGATATAAACATATTAAAGGAATTTATACAAGTTTTTGTAACAAAGCCGATAGCGATGTTTTTGGTGACGGAGCTTACGAAAATAGGTTCAAAAAACGTATCATTTACGATGTGCGATATAGATGATGCTATTGAGGTTGAACCTGATTTTAAGGATATGAATATAATCGTTCCGTCTATGAGGCTTGATGCGATAGTCTGTAATTCGTTTAAGCTATCGAGAAATGAGGCGAATATGTTTGTAAAAGGCGGAAAGGTGAAAGTAAACCATATGCCTGTTGTAAAGCCGGGATACACAGTTAAGGAGGGGGATATACTTTCTGTTAGGACGAAGGGGAGAGTTATTGTAGATTCCGTAAACGGAAGCACAAAGAAAGGAAATACAAAATTACTCGTAAAGAAGTTTATTTAATATGGATAGGTTAATTGTAGGAAAAGACGATGAGGGTATGAGGGCAGACAGGTTTTTGTCTGAAAATGTTGAGGGTTTTTCCAGAGAGAAATTAAAGAGTTTGTTTAAAGAGAATAAAGTGTTTATTGGTGATATGCCCTGCAAGGCATCGAGAAAGGTGTTATTAGGTGAAGAGCTTTCTTTTGGACTTCCAAAAATAGAAGTATTGCAGGTTGAGGCAGAGGATATTCCATTAAAAATCGTATATGAGGACAGTGATGTGGTCGTCGTGGATAAGCCGCAGGGAATGGTAGTTCATCCTGCAAATGGAAATTATAACGCCACTATGGTAAATGCACTTATGTATCACATAAAAGATTTATCTGATATAAATGGGGTTATAAGGCCCGGGATAGTGCATAGGATAGATAAGGATACATCTGGGTTACTTGTTGTTGCAAAAAACAATGACTCTCATATTCACCTTGCAAAGCAGTTTAAGGACCATTCAATCACGAGACGTTATAAAGCTGTTGCTCATGGGATATTTAAACACGAAGAGGGGACGATAGATGCACCGCTTGGCAGGCATAAAGTAAAGCGTAAAGAAATGTGTGTGACGGGGCTTAATTCAAAGAGGGCGGTTACGCATTTTACAGTTCAAAAGTGCTATGAGAAATGTTCTCTCCTTGATTTAAAGCTTGAAACGGGAAGAACTCATCAGATAAGAGTTCATTTAAAATATATAAATCATCCTGTTGTCGGGGATAAGGTTTATGGGTATGATACGAAACTTGACAGGCTTTTTGACGGACAGCTTCTTCACGCATATAAGCTTGGCTTTGTTCATCCAAAAACCGGTAAGTACATTGAATTTGAAAGTGAAATACCAAAGTATTTCGATGAGGCTTTAAAACAATCTTAGTGGGTAAGATTGTTTTTTATGTGTCACATTTTGCTGACACATCGTCACTTTTGCTTGCACAAAAGTAACCAAAATGCACTGCTGTCCGCAGTGGACTATTCAAACGCCATAGAGGCTAAAACTGTTGAGTGCGTCGGAGAACGCTGCCCGCTTATCCCCTCGTGAAACAGTTACCACCCCCCCCTTTTTCCCATATAAGCGTATTTTACAGGTATTTATTTTACTTAATATTTTTACCAATTTTCATTTATTACAAATAAAAAATTTTTTTAATAATTTTTAATTTTTGTAACTTAACCGCACACCGTTAATGATTTGTTGTATAATATTTTTATATTAATAAAAGGAGAAAAAACAATGAATGATAATAAAGAAGAATTAACATTGTCAGTAGAAAAAGATATTTTTGAGAAATTTAATTACATCGCAAAACATAACGGAAACTCTTTTGATGAAGAAATTGAAAAAGGTATTGAAGAAATAGTAAGAGATTTTGAAAAAGAACATGGTGAAATATTAGTAGATTAGTTTTATTATAGGTAAAAAACTAATACATAAATATTAATTAT
>CAMSGF010000002.1 GCA_947058225.1 uncultured Eubacteriaceae bacterium | reverse complement strand
ATATCTGCTGAATTTATCACTACTATCAACACCATCCGTCAACAACATTTTCTTTTATATCGTGAATTTCAACTCTTACTAAATAATTATTATCTTTTATATATTTTCTATCTAAAAAAGCAACTTTTGTAAGTTGTCCTTTTATATCTTTTCTTAACGGTATAAAATTGTAAGCATCAACAAATTGTACCCCCTCTGTTCCTACTGGTTTTAAAATACAACTGCCAAGTGCTAACCCCTTTTGTAAATATTCGTTTAAATTAGCAATAGATTCTTGATATACATTATCCAATATTTCATCAGATATATATGTATCCATTTCAACCGTTATACAGTTTGAAAACTCTCTACATATCGCATATTCCATCCCTGCACTTTTTACAAACTTCTTACACCAAGGGGCATTACCCACTAACATCTTATACCAAAGTTCAATATTACTAATTTCTTCGTTTGTTAATGCTATTTCTGTATTAAGTTTTTGTTTTATATTTTGTTTATTAAAAATTCCCATCTTATTCACAATCCAATTTATTAAACTCATTTTATCCCCTTTCGTAAACTTTCATCATACTTTCAAAACTATATTCAAAAGCGTCAAGTGTATCTATATCAGTAGTGAAATTATCAAGCCTAACATCATTATCTTTTTTATCATCAAAGACTGCTTCCGTCAAAGCAATATCTAATGTTTCACATTCACTTTTTATCATAAAAAAACGACCTGTTGAAATAAGCAACTCAACAAATCGCACTCTATCCATTATTGGCTTTTTTATACTATCCATAATAGGAATATATATATTTTCATCTCTTAAATAAGTTCTAATCCCATTTATTAAAACTTGTTCAGCACTATCACAATAAACTGCCCTTATAGGAATATCATATTTTTTCATAATACTTTTAACAAACATTAAGACAATGTTATTTATATCATCTGGACTTGTTTCTTTTGCATTGTAACGTCGTGATTTTAATACATATAAAACACTTCCATCTTTTTTTAACCCTGTTGCAACAATAGTATGCTTTGATTTATTTCCGCCAAAGTCAACCCCTATTTGAATAAAATCTATATCATCATCTCTTTTGTCTTTGTCTGTATCATCACATTTTAAACTATTAACAAGCACTTTACTTTTATTTTTTAAATAAGAAGTGTATATGCTACCCTCTGCTCTTTTCCATTCTCCCAATATGAACCTATCATACCAAACTGTGCCTTTGTATTCTTTACATAAATTATCAACGTATTCTTTAGGTAAATAAGGATTATCAAATATAGTATATTTTTGTACATATTTATCGACATCACTATCAAGAAAAGTCTTTAACCAATGTGTAGGGTATTCAGGATTACAAGAACCATCAAAGCAACTATACGGCTTATCTAATCTTGATTTAAGCATTTCAAACACTTCTTTATTCCATTTTGCCACTTCATCACCGTAGCAATATTTAACACTTGTACCTTGTATTTTAGCTACTTGTGAAATCTTTTCAGCCCCAAGACAATAAACATCTTCACCAAATAACACAGCTACATTTTTACTATTGTTTATATATCCAACTCTTTTTTCGCTATATATTTCACGCATTGGTAATAAAACATTTCTTTCTATTGTTTCTCTACTGACACCTAAAATCAAATTAAGTCCTTGTTTACCTTGTCTTTCAATTATTCTTTTTGGTATAACTGCAGATACATCAACGAAAGATTTACCACTTCTTGTTGCACCTGTTTTAAAATTCCACCTATGAGGAACAACAGTTAAATATTCAATTTGCTTGTCAGTAAGTTTAATCATCAATCATACCCTCAATAAACTTCATTACTACATCATTATCATCTTCTATTTTTACAAATTTAGGATTTTCTCCTAAAATATCCGTAACATACTGAATCGCCTTAACATCTCCTTTTAATGCCTTATTATATGCTGTCACTATCAACTCAAAATTATATGTTATATCTTCGTCTTTTACATCTGGAAAATTCTTTTTTATTTTATTTGTATTCTTTGTATCAATAGTATTGCCTATTACTTCAGCTATCTCTTTTAATGTCTTTTTCTTTCTTCTTGCTTTCCCACTTGCAACACCACCTTTTGATTGTATTTCTCTTTGCTCATCCTTTGTTCGTTTATTCATCGGTATTAAGTTTTCATCATTCATTTAACCACCTCTTTATCATTAAAAAAGACAACCTTTCAGCTGTCTTTTTTTTGTTTTATTTATTATCTTTTGTTGTTTCTGCCTCTTTTATAACTTTGTCAATTGTTTCTTGTGCTTTGTCTACATTGTCAGTATCAAGCAAAGCCTTCAAAGAGTACAGCAATGTCAATAATTCTAATCTTGTCATTTCTTCCATATGTTCTCCTTTCCATATAATCAAGTTAATCTCTTAACTTAATTATAGTATACACTATATTTTATATGTTGTCAAGCATTTTATATACTTTATTTTATATTTTTTAAATTTTTCTATATATAATATAAATATTATTTTATATTATAGGTTCTCCTGTTTCTCTGTCAATGAATTGTATTTTAAGTTCCGAATCAAATGCTTGCGCTATCTTTTCAAGTTCTGATACTTTAAATGTATTTCGCTTGTATTTATTATTTAAGTTTTGTGGTGTCTGCCCTGTCCTTCTTGCGAGTTCTGCTTCTGACATATTGCCTTTTTTTACTCTGCATAAATTTATATATTCTCTAATATCCACTGTATCACCTCTTTTTTATACACATTATAAACTAAATTTTATATAATGTCAAAAAAACAAGCTATCCTACCTTATATAAGTTTTTTTCGTCTTAATCTTGTCAAAACAATATTTTCTTTATCTTCACTTAAAAGCTGTTCATATTCTTTGTAACTTTGTCTACTTATCTTTCCTGCTCTGAAGAGGAAAACTATCGTATCTTTTATGTCTTTCAATTTTTCAACTCCTTATATATGTAATAAAAAAGCACCTGCTACGGTGCTTTTCAAGAAAGGAAAAACTTATATACTTTTTTTATGTGTTACCACATTATACACTATATCATAGGTTACTTGGTATATCAATACGCAAACTTTCGCATTTGTTCACATTGTTTCACATTTGTTCGCAACATTAATTATTTTTTAAAACCTCATTTATCGCATCGGCTTTCAATCTATATGCAGTATACTTGAATGAGTAATTTATATTACTTGCCACATCTTCCCAATCCATACAATCTATGTACCTATAAATAAGCAAATACTTGAGCGTAGGGTCTTTTACTTTGTTAAATATCTGATATAGCACTTGTTCTTTTTTATCGTGTTTTTCTTTTATCACTTTTATTTTTTCTTCAAGGTCTACTATATCAACTGTCGCATTTTCCATTGAACCAGTACCATTGCCTTTTACTTCACTTTGCACGCTCGCTTTTATACCTCTTTTTGATTTTAAAAGTTCAAGCCTGTTTTTCATATACTCCAACTCTGTATGTTCTCTTTTAAAATCTTCTGTTAAAGTGTAAAACTCATCTTTTGTCATTAAGTTTCTCCTTTGCTTACTTTATATGTGTATAATAAAATTACTATACCTATCACAAACCAATTACTGATTGTTATTTTCATAAAGTATTCAATAATTGATTTTACGGTAATTATTGATATTGTTCCAATAACTATTTCAAACATTACTTACCTTTCCCCTATTTGTTCCAACTCGTTATGCAAAGACTCATTCCAATAATACCTTACATAGTTCTTTCCGTTCTTTGCTACATAGACTGAAACAATAGGTAGACCATCTTGTTTTAATTCACTTATTACATTTGATATTTTGCTTGTTTTAAATAAGTATGCTCCGTCTAAAGAGGTTAAACTGCCTTTTTTTAATATGTAATTCAACACTTTGTAATGTTGCTTTCTTTGTGGCATTTCTTTTTTAAGTTTATCCATTGCTTTTTTTATATTCTCTTTTTCTCTTGGTGTATTCATCTTTTCACCTCCTCTTTTAATACACTGGTCTTTTCATTAAAGAACTTTGATATATTTCATCAAGTGTTTTATTTAATATAGCTCTATTTTCTTTTATTTCTTTTTTAGTGTGTGGTTGTTTATCTTTATTGTTATTTATAGCTTTTCCATTGTAACGTGTTTCAACTGCTCTTTTTATACCCCAGCCAAGCGTTAATCTACCGTGTATAACACTTCGAGGTATTCCTGTCATTTCAGATAATTCCACAACTGTATACATACCGTTTTTATACTTGTATTTCTTTTCTTTCTTTAACGGAGTTTCAACTGCTTTTTCTACGCTCCAATTAAGATGACAAATTCGATACTGAATCGTATCGTATTTTATACCACTTATTTTTGACAATTCTTTCATCGTGTAATTTTTGCCTTTGTAATTATATTTCTTTATCATATAAATCGGTATCTCCTCCATCTTTGTCAAAATTCCAATATCTTAATTTTGCCAATTCTATATTGTCTTTTGATTTCTCTTTTTCCACCACACTATTTATGTCTTTGTGTATCTGTCTGAATTTCTTAATCATTTCTTTATGCTCCACTTTTCTACACTTCCTTTATCCTTATGCCGTATGTCTTTAACATTAACTTCCTCTTAATTATGTATTCAGGAGTTTTAAAACCTTTTGTATCTTCTACGATAGTTTTACCGTTTTCTTCGTATACAAAGTCTGCCTTATATACACAATTTCGTTCAATTACCTTTCCCCTCTCATCTCTTTGTGTTGGTATCAGCTCATAAGGTACTTGAAGTTTTAAGTCTTTTATCTCTCCTGCTCTTAACAATAGCTTTAACTCTTTATACCTGTTAGCTTCTTTCGTACTGTCAAATGTTATTCCGTCTACTACTACTTTTTTATTTCTATACTTTGAATAATTGTTTAATCTCATAATACTATTTTTTTTATTGATGATGCTTTTCTAACTTGCCATTTTTCATTCTGACATATTTTTCAATTCGGTCATTGAAACTAACAACAAAGCCTTCTACATTTCTACTTACATCTTTGCTATAACTCTGATACAGTTCATCAAGATTAGATACCGTCGGATATTGTTCGGCTTCCCATACAACAGGAACTATATCCATATACGCAGGTATAGTTTTTGAATTAAATGCGTACTTGAACAAGTTAATATCGTATATTATTTTTTCTCCTTCATAATTATCCGTTATTCTTGCTTTGGCGAATATATAAACCTTATTATATCTTACTTCTTGCGGATACTTAACATGTCCGTTAGTTCCCATCCACTCACAAAATATTCCACTGCCAACATATATTTCTTTTTTTAACACCTCGCCATATTCTTGTAGCCATTCATATAAACCCTTATACCCTTGTAATATATTTTTTTGTTTTTCTATCTCGTCTAAAGAGATTATGTAATTTCTTGTACAAACAAGTAATTCTCCGTCTTTGTTAAAAAATCCGATGTTTGACCCATCCATCTTTTCTGTAATTTGTACTGTATTATTTTCCTTAATTCTTTCCGTGTGTGGATATAACTTTTTCTTTATCATAATTTACTCCTTGTTTTTTTATTTAATTTACGTTTAATCAACTGGCAACCTAAAATAATATTTTACTAATTCTTGATATGAGAACTTACCCATAATTTCTTTTGCGTTTCTCATGCTAAAATAATCTGTGTTAGTCAAATCTAATGTTTCTTCAATTTTTATAACTCTTGCATAATGGTCAAGCACTAACTCATAAATATTATCGTCATTATTAATTTTGTCTGTAATTTCGTTTTTGGATAATTTATGCTCCTCTATAAAGTTCAACACTTCACAACACTTTTTCGCTTCTTCTTCCGATTTAAAAATTAAACTATCTATATGTATTTTGCTATACTTACAGCCATCTGTATATATATCAAACGTATATTCCCATTTAGTATAATAATTCTTATAGACTTTAAAAAATTCTTCATCATATTTAGGTTTCCAATGAATATTTGGCTTTTCTTTGTATAGCTCTAATTCATTTATATCATAAAGAGTTCCATCGTGGATGAAAGTGATTTTTACTTCATTACAACCTTTTATATAATTATAGCTATGATAAACACTCTCAATAAACACATACTTTTTATTTGTGTTATCCCATACTTTTTTACCAACTAAATTTATACAATCTTCAAATATTAATTTTTCCATATCATTCTCCTTTGTTATTTATTACAAAATCTTGATATACTTCTTGCACTGAATACATCGTAGGACTTACTTTATATGAAATAAGTTCGTAAGCTATTGTCATAATACTTAGAAACGAAAAAATACTAATAGCTATTATTAATACAGGTTTCATTTTCCTTTTAAAAGAACTTACTGCATTTTCACTAAAATCATACTCAAATACGTCGCAGAGCTGAAAAAAAGTAAATAAAGCTAAAGGTATACAAATAAGAGGAATAATCGTAAAAACATCATCAAAAAGATTATTCACTAATCCATATCTCCCATATTCAAGTATATAATCCATAAGATTTTGTTGTAAAAACTTTACCGAAACATCAAAGTATTCCACTATTTTTGTTATCATTAAATTTAAACTTTGCATAATTTATCACCCTAATTCTTTCATTTGTTGTTGTATCGCTTTAAATAAAGGTACATTTATGTAAAAACCAGAAAATGTATTAAAATATTTATCAGTTGCAAATGCTGTATATCCGTTATAAAGTGTTCTGAATATAATTTTTTCTGTTATCTCATTACCCAACATATTTAAAAATTTCCTTGTGTAGCAAATACGCCATATTTTATCTCCTGTGGTATTAATTTCACATTCAAAACCTAAATTTTTAAACATTTGTTTTGCTGTTCTCTTTAGCACTACTTCCATTTATTTCTCTTTGCTCCTTTTCTTCTTCTATACTTTTTCAATCAAACCATCGCTAATTAAATCATATAAAGTATCGTTGCAAAGTATATAATAGCTTTCATCAAATTTAACTTTTTTTCCTGCAATCAGCATATACTCCAATTCTCTTTTTTTGTTTACTTCCATTGCCATAAAAATAGCATCTGTATCTTCACTTACAATTTTACCAAACTCTTTTTCTTCATCATCAATAGGAAAAACTCCATATTTTTCAAGTTCTTTTAAATCAACATCATCTTTTATCTTTAGCATTGTTTTTCTCCTTTTTCAATCAATTCCAAAAGACAATCTATATCATCTATGACTTTCCATATATCATCTTCAATTTTTTGTGAAGCAAGTCTTTTTTTCCCTTCAACTTCTTTTTCAGACGATACACTTCGTATACAGTAATCTAAAGTTATAAGGTCAAAATCCTTTTTTATCTTTAAAATTTCTTGTCTTAAACCTTTAATAATATTTTTTTTCATCTTACCCCCTTATCTGTCTATATTTACTTGCAATTACCTTGTCTATCTTTACACCGTAGATATGATATTTTTCATTAAACTTAGCTTGTCCTATTGTGTGTACTTCATTGTGATATTTCCTACTCAAAGGCATTGCTCTCATACCTATGTGTGTTATTTCGTTTCTGTTTCTTCCCATTCCTACAGCGTCTGTATGATGTAATTCTGCTCTTTTCCCACTTATACAACACTTTTTATGCAGTAGACACAAATATACATATTTACCTATGTCTGATGTATAAGACAAAAGACTATCTCTACAAGGTATATCATTGATTAAACAAAACTCAATTAAGTGTTCAATGAAGTTTCTTGCCGTTGTCATATCCACATCGGAGAGAGAAAACTCATCGCAACCTGTTTTAGCTATAAAGTCATATTTCATTATGTCTTTTATATCTTCCCCTACATACCCCGTATAATCTCCTATATCTCTTAATAAGGCATATACTTTCTTTTGTTGCTCTCTGCTTATCTCTCTACCGTCTTTTAGTCTTATTTCTACTTCGGTTACATTTCTGTCCTCAAGCAGAATGCTATCATAGTATTCTGCTTGAATTGTCAGAGTTTCGCCGTCGTAATTAACAATTTTTCCTATCATTAGAATGGGCAATCATCGTTATCAAATTCGTTAAAACCACTCATATCACTACTTTGTGTTTCTTGTTTTAGTTCTTGTTTTGGGGGTATTTCATAATTACCACTTAACACATCTTCAACTGTTTCAAAGCCCCAAACATTAATACCTGTTTTTACTTTACCAAACTTATTAAGATATTCTTTTTCAAAGAAGATAACTCCGACAAGTTTACCACTTAACTGTGCTATGCTTTCCCCAGTAAAACCGTCGCTTGTATGACTCATCTTAAAGCCTGCATTTGATTTTTCTATTGATTCAATATTGTGTTTTAACTCTCCTGCACTGCTGGCATAATATTCGTTGTCTTTAGGATAGAATGCGTAAAAACTGCCTCTCCAACTTCTGTTATCTTTATTTTGATTTTTATATAGTTCTTCAAAGTAGCCTTTATATTCTCCTTGTTCTATATCAAAATTAATTTTTAATGCTGTGTATTTGTCATTTCCTACTTCTTCGGCTCTTTTTATCCTTGCTACATACGCACCTGCAGGCAAAGAGTTATATTCTCCCTTTCTTTTTGGTTCTACATTATCATAATTATCAAAAACTCCCATTATTCTTTACTTCCTTTCTTTTTATCAAATTTATAATATTTTCTTATAGTGTCATCTACCATTTTTAAATCGTTGTCTATTGTTTCGCTTTCAAACATACCCATAGGAGATTTACAAATATCAAGTCCGTTTGATTGTGTTAAAAACTTATACTCTCCGTTTACCCTTGCTGTTCTTAAAGCTATAGTACACATACCTTCAATACATACTTTTTCATTTAGTAACTTACCTATTGTTTTTGGTTTAACTTCTCCTATATCGTTTGTTTCTTCGTGCATTATGATATAAACCAATTTTTCCTTACTCATTTTATTTGTAATTATGTTTATCAGTTTCCAAAACTCATCGGCTAAATCATCATAAAAGCCGAATACATCTTCTTTACTTCTGTGTCCTTTCATAAAATAGTTAGTAAGCAAATATCCTGCATCGTCAATTACTATACTGTCTGTTTCTGATTTTAAAAGGATATTTTCTATCTGTCTGTAATTATCTGTATGTACCGTTTTTAAATCATTTTGGAAAGGCAAAGGCTTACCTATGACATTTATAATTCCAACATCGTCTTTTTTAAAGTTTCTCAAACTTGTACTTTTACCTGTTCCGCTTTTACCTATAATCAATATTGGTATAGCCATTTTTTATATCTCCTTTTATTTATTTTGAATATCTTTAATTCTCTTTAATGTTCTATTTACTTTGTAATTTACGGTCTTTAACAGTTTGTGCTTTTCTTTTTCCTCCATAGCTAAAAATAACTGCATCCATACAACCAAAACATCTGCCATTTCTTCAATATAGTTTTCTCTGTCATTTTTATTTATTGCTACTTTCAACTCTTCCATTTCTTCGATAAGTTGCCCTTGTTGTAGTGTTTCACCGTAAAAATCGTATATCTTCTTTAATTTCTTTTGTAACTTACTTTTTATCTTAAACATTTCTTTCCTCTACTTTATTTGTATATTTTGCTTTATTTCTAACTCACAATGAGGAATTTTCTCACCTGCTTTAAGTTTTTTCTTAATTTCCGTCTTTTTCGCTTTATAATCTATACTTTCTTTTACCAAATCTTCATATCCGTGTTTCATCGCATAATCGATAAAATCATCATCAAGTTTCACGCTTTCGCTTTTTCTGTAACTTACTGTAACTTGTGGTGTTTTTATCGTTTGCCCAGCAAGTGAATACTCAAGCATTCCTTTTAAAAATCCTTTTGTTTGTTCAGCACTTTTTATTTTTCTGTCTATCCTCTTTTTTTCTTCTTTTAAAGACTTTATATCATAGTCAAGCGTTTTTATGTAAAGTGCTGTGTTTTCTTCTTTTTCTTCTTTTGCTATTGAAAGCTGTTCAAATCTATGTACTTTTTCTTCGTCTATTTCTCCTGTTTCTTCATCTACTAAATCACTGTAAATATCAAGCAATTCTTTTTTTATATCATATAATTTCATCTCAATTCATCTACCTTTCTTTGAATGCTATTTATATCGGACAACTTCTTTTGAAAATTCTCCAAAAGGTCAAAAATATCACCGTTTATTTCTTTTACCGTATTTTCTTGTGCTATAGAATCTATCATTGATTGTGCTTCACATAGCTTTTTGCTTAATTCTTCAAAAGAACTTCGTATGTTTGTAAGGTCCTCGTTTTTATAAGGAACTTTTTCCACTAATCCATTTTCTATCAAATCATACACTGCATCAAAAATTCCAACCAAAATAATTTTTGTATCGTAAAACTCAAAATAAGGATTTTCAATAAAGAAATTTATTTCGTTTTGTATACTACTTTCAGACGAGTTCACAACAATTTTGACATTAAATTTTCCATCTGAACAAACTTGTTCTTCTTTTTTTATCCATTGGGCATCTGTTATCTTACTGAAACCATAATTTTTCAAACGTTCTAAATCAACACTGTCTTTTATCTTTAACATTTTTTACTCCTCTCTTTTATATAGTCAAATTCTTCAAGTTTTGGTATCTTTATATCAAGCACATCTTCTAAAGTTTCCTTAATTTCTGTCTTGCTTTTTTCTTCGCTTTGTAGCATTTTTTATTTTCCTTTCATCGTCATATTTAGTCAGCTTTGGTGGTGTTCCCCACCAATCAAGGTGTTCTCTTCTTTCAAGTTCAAGTTCTGTTATCATATATCTCTCCTATAGTTGATTTTCCGTTTCTTCCATTTCTCTACCAAACTTTTCAATAAATTCTTTAAGTCCGTAAACATCATCAATTCCATTTTCTTTCACATCTTCGATATATTGAATTTCTCTTCCCACTCCTTTTGAATAATCAATAATAACGATATAATTAGCTTCATCAATCATTCCATAACACAAAGGAAAGTAATCCTCATAATTTAGCCCCTCTTTGATAAATGTTGGACTTAATACCCTAAATTTCATCGCTTCTATTTTCTCTTGTGCTTTTCTAAACTTTTCTTTATAGTTAGGGTCTGAACTTATTGCCCCTGCTATGTATACTGTTTCTTTACTCATAACTACACCTCATCTTTCATTAATTCTTTATCAAACAATTCTATCAACTGCCAGCAAGCATAAAGCTTGTTAAGTTCTGCTATATGCGGTACAAACTGCTTTACTTTGTCAAAATTAAATTTTGCGTGATTGTGTTCTTCAACTATTTCTGCACATAACTTTATGATTTTAAATACTTCCTTGTTTACTTTGTATACATAATACTTTTCTTGTTCTGCTATGACACTATTGATATTTTCAACTGTATCTTTGTAATAACTCACTTTCTTACTCCTTTATTCTCTTTGATTTACCCTCAAGCAAAAACCTTTGAGTACACATTCCGTTAATTCTGTCAAAAATTCTTGCTACTTCCATTGACGATTTACTTATATCCTTATTGGTTAAGTTTGTAGTTACTATCAAAGGTTTATGAGTATCATACCTTATGTCAAACACATCAAATATTCTTTCTGTGGCAAATTCGGACTGTCTTTCTGCTCCTAAATCATCAATTATGACTAAATCATAAGTTTTTAACATTCTTTCAAGTTTCATCATTTTGTCACTGTCTTTGAAACTACTGTAAATTTTAATTAAATCTGTTATCCTTAACGGTAAAACTAAATAACCTTTTTTATATAATTCGTTTGCGATAATTCTACTGTAAAAAGTTTTGCCCACACCTACATACCCACTAAACAAAATGCCTCTATTGTTTTTTAAATTATCTTTAAAATTTCTCACATATTCCACTATGTACTTTGATATAACAGGTTTACTCATATCATCACTTTTAAAGCTGTATCCCGTTAAAATATTTACATCAATACTTAAACTATCAAGGTCTTTAATATTTTTTGATTGATTATTCCATACCCTTTGTTTTTCTTCTTGCATATCATACTTTTCCTGCTGACATTTGCAATTAATGTTTACCTTGTATTGTTCGTCTTTATGTTTAATTATTGCTTCTCTTGGGGTCTTACAAGTTTTACAGTAAATCAAGTTATCTTTTAAAAATTCATCATTTTGCAAATTTCTTATTTTATTAACACTTAATATATCTGACAAACTAACTTTATCTAAACTTTCTTTTAAACTTTCCATTATGTTTCATCTCCTACAATTACAGTTGGTGTTAAGTAATCCACTTGGTAATCTTTTGGTATTTCGTTTTTTTTCTTTTTAAATTTCTGATTTAGATAACTTTCAAACTTTGTGCCAAACAGAGTTTCTGGTCGTAAAAACTTTTCAAAGTCTGTACCTTTCCACTCACTGACTTTTGTATCAATTACTTTTTCAAAATCGTTAATCGTAAATCCCTCGTTTAGTCTTGCCTTGATTTTTTGTTTTGTTTTGTCTGTTGAATGCTTATAATTCGTTCCTGCTTTTTCGTTCAAATAATCGCATATATATTTATATATAATATATAAATTATTATTATATATATTTATTAGATGTACACCGTCAATTTTTTTGACAGTGCTGTCAATTTTTTTGACACTGTTGTCTAAATTTTTGACAGTACAGTCAATTTTTTTGACATCTACATCTTCATTGTCAAAATTTTTGACAGCATCGAAATTTATAAAATATTCGCTAAAATCTTTTGTATAATTACTTTTAAAAATTAATTTCTTTTCTAATAATTTATTTAAAATATTTAAACAAGATTGTCTTGTTATATTAGTATCTTTACTTATTGTTTGTAGACTTGCTTTGTATGTATTTTCACCATTTTGTGAGTATCCATATATCAAAGCATACACAGTTAATTCATTTCCTTTTAAATTTAATTTATTAATCATCCACCCTTGCAAAACTATGTAATTTTCATCTTTCATAAGTTACCTCTATTTTTTTAAGTCTGACAAGCTAATAACATTGTCTTTTGTATCTATATTGTTGGTTGTACCTATTACTTTATCGTACTCATCCAATATTTCTGAAATACAAGGACTTTCGTGGAATAAAATTGCCTCAAGTGCAATTTTAATACCTAAAGCAAAAGTTTGTTTTTGTGTTTCCTTTATAAACTTTTCCTGTTGATTTTCCGTCAAATCATCCAAATTATTTTTAAGTGCAAAATTATTAAAATTTTTCTGCCCTTTTTCTAACTCCTCATTTGCTTCTGCTAACATTCTTAATAAATCTGCTTTTTTTACTTCTAACATAAATTACCTCTTTGAATATCGTTCCCCCGTATTTTTGTCAATATACCATCTGACATAATCTCTTTCTATAGTCGGACAGCACTTTTTTTGTATGTTTTCAAGACTGTTTTTAATCTCATCTGTCAAATACAAAATACGGTCAATATCATCTGAAATAAGTTGTTTTTCTTCATCTGTTGTTATAAATCTCGTGTTTACGATATACGTTTCTATTTTTTCAACATAATGCGTTTCAATAGCACGTGTTTCTTCAAATAGGTGCATTGGATGCATATTACTAATTGTTTCTTTATTTTTCATAAATTACCTCTTGAAATTTCTCTTATAATCTGATAATATAGTCTTGGTTTTTTGTGGCATTCTTGCTTTTGCAGGAATGCTTTTTTTTATGTCGTTTTTCATTGTCTTTCTCCTTTCTTTCTTTTTCATCTTCTATATACACAACCATAAATGCTATGCACAAGAATAAAATTAAATCTAATATAAAACTACACATTAACTCCCCCTCTTTGCTTGCATATTCTTTTCTTTGTTAAAAAAATATATTTGGTCATTTAAAATATCCATTTGCATTTGAAGCGTATTTAACATTTCATCAAGCCTTTTTTCTTTTTCTGCAACTTTGTCCATATCCATACCTTTTACCCATCTTTCAAAGCGTTCTCTCACTATGATAAAATTATCCACCTTACCTTCAACACATACCCCAAACGGTAATACTCCACTCTTAATGCCTGCTCTTATTAGTTCAGGCTTTTTATGTAAATATTTTGCCACTTCAACCACTGATAATGTTTCTTTCACTTTTTTCTCCTTTCTTATAGATTTTGTTTTGCAGGATTATCACCCCCTTACGCTGTTTACCCTTTATAAAAATTTAGTTATTATTTTTTTATGCTGATAAGCAAAGGGTAAAATATTTTTTCCCACCTAATAACATAACTGAAAAGTATAAAGTATAGTGTTTAGGAAAAGTTTTCACCTCACTTTTTCATATAAATGATTTATATTTAATGCTTTCAAAATCGGTGGTATTATCTATTAAGCATTAAGGCAGAGGGGTAAGCGTGATTATGTACAAAAACAGTCAATCGATTCATCTATCTTTTATTTAGAGTGTAGCCGGCACTCTGAACGCTCATTATTTTAATATCACTGAAAGGAGGTACGCTTTACCCCTCTGCCTTAACACTTAATATTGATATTTAATTTTGTTCAATGATTTTCAAATCAAAACCCAAAGCATTTAAAACTTTTGTTGCATTTGCAAATGAGGGTTGCCTATTTTCTTGTTCATAGTATTGTATTGTTCGTCTTGTTAATCCTGCTTTTTTTTGCTAAATCGCCTTGAGATAATCCTTGTTTTTCTCTTTCTTCTTTTATATAATCGCCAAAATTCATTATTGCTTTTCCTTTCTTTTTTTATATAATTGTTTATGAACATACTTTCGTATGTTTTTGCCTTTAGTGGCAAATTCTTTATAAAGGTGGTGTTTTTATTGACCCAGTTTTTGAATTTGCCCTGTTCCTTAATTAAATAAATTTAACAATAAGTAATTACGATGAGAGAACAGCGTTAAAAACACGGGTTAGACTACCTATAAGGTCATTACTTTATTGTTATCTCTTAATTAACCCATCTGCTAAAAGGGCAATTAAAACTTTTTAATAACAGAACTGCAACTGTCAAGAGATGGGGTATTTCATAGAAGCAGTAAGCTGTATTTGCTGTATCGCAAGATTGCAAAATACTTAAGGTGTAAATGCGGACATTAAATCAATGAAGATACAGCCTTTATTGATTTTTTGTTATATTCTACCTATATTCATACGAAAGTATGTTTACAAACAACTATATTTTTTATCTTTCATTACCCAATACAAAACATCTACCTTAATATCCAACTCATTGATAATTTTTCTAATTTCTTTTTTTGTTGTATCGTCTGCTCTTGTATAAATCTCAAGTTGAATTTCTTTGTTATTTTCCAACCTTTTAATTTCTTTTACAATCTGACATTCTGTTTTCATCTTTACGCTCCTTTATCTTTATTTTTATCCCACAACTTCAACATAAAGGACTTCTATAAGTGCATCTTTGCTTGGGGGTCCAAATTCTTTGTTATCCCACACTACACGCTGAGATTTAAACACTTGGTTGTTTGCTTTTGGTTTTATGGTAAACTCAACTATTTTACCAACATATTTGTCAATATTGTCTAAAAAATCTTTATAACTCATTTTCCTTACACTCCTTTATCTTTCTTTTCTTCTTTATCCATTGCTAAACCTCTTATTAAACCTGATACATAATACTTTTGTTTTTCTTTTAATTCCAGATATTTTAAAATGATATTTGTTATACTTGTATCTATAATATTGTTTTCTTTAGTTGACATTTTTTTCTCCTTTCACTTAACGAATTTATCAACATATTGTTGATTTTATTACATTATACTATACATAATGTTGATTGTCAATATATTTTTTTCAACTTTTTGTTGATTTTTTTATTGACACTAAACATTTATTATGGTAATATAAAAAAAAACATAAAAAGAAGGGCATATATGGAATCTAAAGAAAGATTTGCAAAAGCTATAAAATTCACAGGAAAGAAAAAAAAAGAATTTGCTGAAATAATTAATGTAACACCAACACATATATCAAGAATATTAAAGGGTGGATGTGAACCAAGTATTCAACTTTGCGAAAATATAGAAGCAAAATTCGGTATAAGTAGCAAATGGCTTAAATATGAAGAAGGAGATATGTTAGTAAAATTTGATAACATTGTTTCAGAAAGAAATAATGATGTTTCTGATTTTATTTCTAAAGCCATCAATGATATAGGTGGAGATATATATAAACTGATAGAAGATTTATCAAAGCTTACAGAGGAAGAATTGCAAATTGTTGAGAGAGTTTGCGATGGACTGGTTAAATCACAAAAAAAAGAGGACTAACGGTCCTCTTGGAAAAGATTTATAAACTTTTCTTTGCAAGTTGGTAAAATAAATCAAGTTTTACCTCATTGTCGCAACTCAAAATCAGTTCACTTATCTTAATTTTAA
>CAMSGF010000001.1 GCA_947058225.1 uncultured Eubacteriaceae bacterium | reverse complement strand
ATATCAATCTTAGCTTTTGTTTGAGGATTGATTCCTTGTCTTGCAGCTCTTTCTCTAACTTCAAAAGTTCCAAATCCAACTAAAGAAACTTTATCGCCCTTTTGTAATGTTTCCTTAATTGTGTCAACGAAAGAAACAACAAATTTATCTGCATCTTTTTTTGATAAACCTGTTTTTGTACTCAAAACATTTACCAATTCTGACTTGTTCATTACTCTTCCTCCATATTTCTTTTATATTTAGTAACATATGCTATTTTAACAGAAATAAAAATTATTTCAATATATTTTTTGATTTTTTCCAATATTTATCCAATAAATCGCTATTTATTTCAATAAGGTCCAGCTTATCAGCGTTTACAAGCTCTTCAACCACCCTAAACCTGTCTATAAATTTCTCACTCGATTTTTTAAGTGCAGCCTCGCTGTCGATATCAAGCATCCTAAAAGTATTCACAATGCTAAAGAGTATATCGCCTGCTTCTTCAAAAAGTCCGTCGGTGTTATTTTTCAGTTCATTTTTAAATTCCTCAAGTTCTTCATAAACTTTATCGAGAGATTCCCTGTAACTTTCAAAATCAAAGTTAGCATCTCCGGCCCTCTTTTGAACCTTTTTCGCATACATAAGGGATGGGAAAGTTTTTGGGATACTTGTTAGAGTATCGGTGTAACTTTCATACTTTTTCTCTTCTTTTTTAGTGTCCCTCCAAACCTTTGATGTGTCATCTCCGTCAAGAATAACATCTGAAAATACATAAGGATGCCTTCTTATTATTTTCTCTCCTATACCCTTTGTCACATCGTATAAATTAAAGGCACTGTCCTCTTCAGCAATCGAACAATGAAGAACAACCTGAAGCAAAACATCTCCAAGCTCTTCCATCAAAGCATAATCATCATCCCCATCTATCGCATCAAGCACTTCATAACACTCTTCAAGCAAATGAGGTTTTAAACTTTCATGTGTTTGTTTTCTATCCCATGGACATCCATCATCACTTCTTAAAAATCTTATAAGTTCCATAAATGAATCCATTTGAGAAAGACTTTTTTTGTAATCTACAGGTGGAATAACAACGCTTGAGAGATGATTTACTTCCTCTTTGTCAAGGTCGTATAACTTAATTTCTTTTATGCTCTCTTCATCAGTAGTCAAAGCACTTACAAGATAAATATCAGTTTCTTCATCATAAAAATCCATAAGTTTTAATTTTAATTCTGATGCAATTATCTTATCATACACCTGACATATTATGGTATAACTGTTTGGGTCGGGTTTTTGAGAATCAAGACTTAACGCATCCATTACCTTATACCCCATACTAAGAGCATCTGTTTTAAAAGAAGAGAACACTCCATCAACAAAGCTTACGGAGTTTATTATCCTTGTGTTTACCCTCTTATCATTTGCTATCATTACCGCTGATTTTTCCGCATAAACACAACTTCCCGGCACTGCAAAGACGACGCTGTCATAAGGAGCGTTTATAACTTTTTCTGCAATTTTTTTATAAAGCCCATCAAAATCTTCTTCCTTTTCATACAGATAATCAAAGGAAGTATACTCTATATTTTCTTTTTTTAAAAAGTTTATCCCGGTGTGAATTTCAGTTCTAAGATATACTTTTTTTGCTTCTTTTAAAGTTTTATAAGCCTTTAATGTCAAATCATCTTTAGGGTTAAGTCCAAGACCTAATATAATAACTTCTTTACTCATTGTTTATTTTTTTTCTCTTATTATTTCAATATCATATCCGTCAGGGTCTGTTACAAAGAAATATCCCGGTTTATCACCTTTAAGCCCCATATAATCTGTAACTTTATATCCCTTCTTTTCAAACTCATCGTGTGCTTTTTCCAAATTTGGAACATAAAAAGCTATATGTGCAAAACCGTTTCCTATTTCATATTTTTCCTCTCTGCCGTAATTATATGTCAGTTCAAGTTCAAAATTTTTTCTTTTATCTGACAAAAATACAAGACAAAAATCATTTGGATAATCTTTCCTTCTCGTTTCTTCCATTCCAAGTTCACCAACATAAAATTTAAGCGATTTTTCCAAATCTAAAACTCTTATACTCACATGTCCATATCTAAAATCCATAATAAACCTCCTAATATTTTCTAATATTAATATAACATAATTTTCGCCCGTTTAGACAAAATAAAGAAAAAAGAAAGAAATTTTTTAAATTATATTCTTAAAAGGTGGTATTATGAAAAAAAAGTTCATTTTGGCAGTTATGATTTTATCCGTAATAATGAGTTTTTGTGCCTGCTCAAACGTCGTAAAGTCATATGAAACAAACGAAAAAAGCAAGTATATCAACGATAAAACATATAAGGGAGGAGAAAATTCTTCTCAAAACGTAAAGCTTAAAAAAATATGGCTTAATGATTTAATAGGTGACAACAAGGTAATATTAAATTTTTCTCCATTTGAAAAAACTCCAAAACACATTTTAACTTATAACAAAAACAATAAAACCTTAAAACTGTTTTTAAAAAACGTAAACAGTGTGGACACTGAAATAAGCGATGCGTTTAGTGAAAACAAATTTATTGAAGATGTGGATATAAGGGATAATGCGGGAGAAAACAGTATGCTTATAATTTACCTTACAAAAAGGGAAATTGAATACAGGGTTGATGAATCAAAGGACACAAACCAGCTTGTCTTAAATTTAAGGGAATAATTAAAACCACCGACTATGTCGGTGGTTTTAATTTATAATACAAAAGAAACAGTTCTACCTCTTTTCATTTATCATCCTTTCAAATTCATCTTCATCTATTATACTAACACCAAGATTTTTAGCCTTTTCTGCCTTACTGCCCGGGTTTTCTCCTGAAAGGACATAAGTCGTATTTTTACTGACTGAAGAAGTAACTTTCCCACCTAAGTTTTCGATTATCTTCTTTGCCTCACTTCTTTTGTATTTAGAAAGTGTTCCGGTTAAAACAAACGTCAATCCCTCAAACGTATTGCTGTCATTACTTTCATCAATATATTCCATATTAACACCGATATTTCTTAACTTATCTATTAATTTTAACTTTTTTTCATCTTTGAAAAATGAAATTATCTCTCCTGCCATTTTATCGCCTATGTCTTTTATTGAAACAAGTCTTTCATAATCGGCATTTATGAGATTATCAATATTTTTAAATTCCTTTGCCAGTATGGTGGCATTTTGCTTTCCGACTAAATTTATGGATAAGGCAAACAATAAATTTTCAAGTGAATTTTCTTTAGATTTTTCTATCGCATTTAATATATTATCAACCGATTTCTCACCCTTTCTCTTTAACGCCTTTAATTCCTCTTCCCTTTCCTTTAAAAGATAAATATCCCCGGCATCTTTAATAAATCCAAGCTCAATAAATTCCTCCAATACCTTTTCTCCAAGAGAATCTATATCCATTCCATCTTTTGATGCAAAGTGAATTATCTCTTTTGTCGTCTTTGCGGGACATTCCTTATTAATGCATTTTATCGCACTCTCTCCCTCTTTCCTTTTAAGCTTCTCCCCGCAGACAGGGCAGTACCCCGGAAATACAAACTCCTTTTCATCTCCTATCCTGTCCTCTTTTATGGAATTTACGACCTGTGGAATAATCTCCCCTGCCTTTTTTACGATAACATTATCACCTATCCTTATATCATTATCAAGCACATAATCTTCATTGTGAAGTGTCGCTCTTTGTACAAATGAACCGTCTATCGTTACCCCTTCCAGTATCGCAAGAGGTGTGACAGCGCCTGTTCTTCCCACATTTAAAATTATATCCTTTAATTTTGTCTTTATTTTCGTTTCTTCATATTTATATGCAATGGCCCACTTTGGACTTTTATTAGTGTTTCCAAGAACTTCTCTGTCCTTAAAAGAATCTACCTTTATAACAGCTCCGTCTATTTCATACGGATAACTTTTTTTATCCTCTTCTCTTTTTACTAACTCTTTATAAATTTCTCTTATTTTACCAAACTTCATATAAGGACTCACTTTAAAGCCTATACTCTTTAGATAATCAAGACTCTCGCTGTGAGAAGAAAACTCCTTATCTTCAATTTCTTCCAAATTAAATATAAATGCGTCCAATTCCCTTGTTGCCGTTACTTTGGAATCAAGCTGCCTTATAGACCCCGCTGCCATATTTCTCGGATTGGCAAATAAAGGCTTTCCTTCTGCCTTTCTGTTTTCATTTATTTTGTTAAATTTATCTTTATATATGATTACTTCCCCACGAACAATTAAACTCACATCCTCTTTTAATTTCAAAGGAATGCTTTTTATTGTCTTTACATTTAATGTCACATTCTCTCCTATAACCCCATCTCCCCTTGTCGCACCCAAAACAAGATTTCCTCTTTCATAAGTTAAGACAACCGTAAGCCCGTCAAACTTATTTTCAAGGACAAATTCAGGCTTTTCTATCTTATCTTTAACCTTTTGTTCAAAGGAGAGTAAATCATCCAAAGAATACGAATTATCAAGGCTTAACTGCTTATTTTTATGCCTCACCTTTTCAAACTCATCGAGGGCTTTCCCCCCAACCCTTTGAGTCGGGGAATATTCCAATTTAAACTCAGGGTATTCCTCCTCAAGCTTTTCTAACTTTTTTAAAAGCATATCATATTCCCTATCGGAAATTTTAGGATTATCCTGTTCGTAATAATATCTGTTATACTCATTTAATCTATCTGTAAGTTTTTTGATTTCTTCTCTTTTGCTCATAATATTTATAACCGCTTTTTAAAATAAATGGAACTTATCACATTTTTTCTTAGGTTCCGTTCCCATAATATAATATCTTTCTTCCCTGTTTCTATCCCTGCAATGCTCTTTATCAAAGATAAGTCCACTGCTTTTATCCACAAAGACTTTCTTAACACGCCTTTTTTCATAGCTGTCTAAATCTGTGCTTGGAACCTCTATAATTTCAGTATCCCCTTTTATATAATAATCTTTCTTTTCTGTCTTTTCTTTTACGACTCTGATTTTTACCATTTCCACTTTGGTAGACTTTGTTCCGTTTAGTGTCCCGTTTTCGCTTGCTTTTAACATATAATTCCCATAAAATCTCGCCGCCCAGCCACTTGAAGCATAACTTATTACATCATTATTCGGTGTGCCAATCCATACTGCCGTAGCATATTTATCGGTAACCCCCGCAAACCAAAAGTCTTTATCATCTGAAGTCGTACCTGTTTTTCCAAATGTTTCATAGTCGTTTCTTGCAGCGTATCCTGTTCCATAGTTTACAACATCCCTCATACAATCAACTATTATTTCATTCACTTCTTTACTTAGCACTCTTTTGCTCTTTTGTTTTTCCCTTTCGTATAAAACCTTTCCGTCTTTATTTTCTATCTTTTCCACAAAATAATACGGATATCTTTTCCCATTGTTTCCAAAAGCAGAATATGCACTTGCAAGTTCAACAGGCTTAAATCCATAAGTAAGACCGCCGAGTGCAAAAGCATAGGTATAATCTGTATCATCATCTATCGTCGTAAACCCAAACTCTTTAACTCCGTCAACTCCTGCCTCAATACCCATTTTTTCATAAACCCTAAGACATGCCGTATTGGCAGAACGTACTATCGCCTGCTTAACGCTTATGTTCCCATAATATTTATTCCCGTAATTTTTTGGCTGATAACCGTTTATGTCTATATATCCGTCATAAACGGTTGAATAAACATCAACAACACCCTGTTCAATCGCCTTTGAAATATAAAGAGGTTTTATCGTACTGCCGGGCTGTCTTGGAACATCTGCCATATCAATTTGAGAAGTTCCGCCGAAATATGCCACAACTCTTCCGTTATTAATATTAACCGTCGCATATGCCAAATCTGCAACGTCCTTTATCCCAAACGACTCAAGCGTGGAATCCACTTGTGAATATCCTGCTTCCTGTAGCTTCGTATTTAACGTACAGGTTATTTTAAGTCCTCTTTCATTGATAAGCTGAGTGACATGTTGTTTTGCTTTTTCTTTGCTCATCTTTCCAACATCCATATATCTTTTTACCAATATATCTTCTGCTTCGTATAAAACCTGTTGAGAATAAGCACCGCACCCTTTTCTGATTCTTCCGTTAAAGCCTTTTTCTTTTTCCTTTTTTTGTATCTTAAGCTTTGCTTTTTTTGCCTTTTCACATTGCTCTTTAGTGATATATCCGATTTCTTCCATATCATCCAAAACCTTTTTTTGCCTTTCCTTTGCAAGCTTTAAACCCTTTTTGGTAGTCGGATTATAGAGGCTTGGAGCCTGCGGAAGACTTGCTAAAAGTGCACATTCTTCAAGTTTTAGTTCAGTGCAGCTTTTATCAAAAAATCTTTTACTGGCTTCTTCTATCCCATAAGAATTTTCTCCGTAAAATACATCGTTTAGATATATTTCCAAAATTTCATCTTTTGTATAAACCTGCTCCATTTTTATTGCAAGGAGTATCTCTTTTATCTTTCTTTCATATGTTCTCTCATCGGATAAAAAAAGTCTTCTTACGACCTGTTGCGTTATTGTCGAAGCTCCCTCACTCTTGCTGCCGGAAACTGTATTAATCACTATTGCCCTCATTATCCCCTTTATATCAAAACCATTGTGTTTATAAAAACGTCTGTCCTCTACGGCTACAATAGCATTTTTCATATTTTGAGGAATATCTTCATTTGCTATTATAGTTCTGTTTTCTTTGTATATCTCACCGACCAGCTTATCCTTAGTCGTTACAATCTTGGTTTTTAACATAGGGGAATACTCATAATCTGCAAGGCTTGGTACACTTAAAGATAAAATCATATATACACTTGTAATTAAAAAAATAAAAACAATAAATAATGTAGTTAAAATTTTTTTGCTCTTCTTATTAAGTTTCAATCTAATTCACTCCACTTTTTATATTTATAAAAATAATATTTCAAAATTTACAAAAAATTTGTTTATTTTACGCTATAATATAATAAAAATAAAATAAAATATATACAAATTGAGGAAATTAATGAAAAAATCACTAAAATTTAATACAATTTTCATAATTACCATTTTATGCGTATTTATGTTACCATTTTTCACCCTCAAAGTAAATGGAGAGAATAAAAAAAATTTAACTCTTATTATGGGAGAAAATAAGAGCAACGCAAATAAAATGTATATGTACCTTTTGGATAACAATGACTCTAACGGGAAAAACCCAATCGATGAAAAATACGCCATAAAATTTGTTCAAACGACTATAAAAGAAGCCAATAAAGAAGGAGTCAGGGCAGATGTGGCATTCGCCTTAATGATGCACGAAACAGGCTTTTTAAACTTCACAGGAGATGTAGACCCAAAACAAAATAACTTCGCAGGTCTTGGCACAACAGGAGGCGGTGTTAAGGGTGCATCTTTTAAAAGTATGAAAATCGGAATAAGAGCAGTTATCCAACATTTAAAATGTTATGCATGCGATGATGAATTAAACGGAAAATGTGTCGACCCAAGGTGGAATGAAATATTAAGGGGAAAGGCAAAATACGTCGAACATTTAGGATATGAGGATAACCCCTATAAAAAAGGCTGGGCATATCCTGGAAAGGGATATGGGGAAAAAGTTCTTATGCATATGAAGAGAATAAACAGTGTAAATCTGGATAAAACAAAAAGAAAAATAAAAAATAAGAAAAAAATAACACTGCATGCAAACAAGGGAACAAAATACATAAACAAAACTTTTTCGGTTTCACTTAATATTTTAATAATACTTTTACTTATACTTATTATAAAAAAATTAAAAATTATGATTAGTTAAACAAAAAAACAAAGATTGTTGACACAAAAGAAAAAAGTTGACATATTTACAAGCATAAGGTTGACACTGTCGTTTATGTAAACCACAATATATGTCATTGTTTCAAAATTTTACCACAAAAGCACTATTTAAAAGGTTTTTTTGCAAATTTCGCTTGACAACCTTTTTTATTTTAATTATACTTATAGATACTACAACAAGTCTAAAATTTACTTTTAGTATAATTAAAGTCTAAAGGAGAAGAAGTAATGAATATTACAAAAAAAGAATTAGGAAGATATTTTGATCATTCATTATTAAAACCGTTTTATACTCATGGGGACATAATAAAGGGCTGCGAATATGCACTTAAATCAAATTGTACGACAGTTTGCGTCAATCCAAACAGAGTTAAAATGGCTTTTGATATTTTAAAAGGTTCAAATACGGAAGTTTGTTCCGTTGTGGGATTTCCTCTTGGAACACATTCGGCAATGATTAAGGCAAAAGAAGCTGAAGAAGCTTATAAAAACGGTGCAACCGAACTTGATACGGTTATCGACCTTGGAGCACTAAGAAGCGGTAGATATGACGTTGTAAGCGAAGATATTTCAAGCGTTGTAAAGGCAAGTCCTGCTATAGTAAAAGTTATCTTGGAAACATGCTACCTTACAACTGATGAAATTGCCCTTGCAAGCAAAATTTGCGAAGAAAGCGGAGCTCACTACATAATGACTTCAACAGGCTGCGGAAGTGCAGGTGCTATGCTTGAAGATATTGCTATTATAAAAGAATCTGTTTCAGAAAAAGTTAAGATTAAAGCTGCCGGCGGAATTTCAACCCTTGACGATGCTCTTGCATTTATCAATGCAGGCTGCAGCAGAATCGGTGTCAGCAAGACGAGAGAAATTATGGCAGAATTAGATGTATAATTACATATAATAAACAAAAAATTAAAGAGGCTTATGCCTCTTTTTTTAATATTACATATAAATGATACATATCATAACAAACATTCCCATAATACTTGTTATTAGGCTATACAATGACAATAATAAACAATCAAAATATCAACTACAAATTCAAAATTTATTAAATATACTCCATAATAAAAATCTTTCCACATTTATTTGCTAAATTTTATTATGATGATAAGCTTTTTTTATCTCATTTTATATTTAATATTATTTATAAACATGTGGATTTTAATCAATATATCAAACATTTTTTATTATATTAAATATATAAATCTATTTTATTTCATTAATATCTATGCAAAGTAAAACCACCTATGCTTTCTAAAAAGTAGGTCTATCATTAAAATCTATATTTAATAAATAATATTGTAAAAAAATAATCAAACTACCTACTAATAAAAAAACATCAATAAATTAAAGGCTATAGGAAAAATAAAAACATATGCTGTAAAAAGGCAGTTAAAAATATCTTATTCCCAGTTATCCATTTGATTCAATATAGCTTTAAAAATTCTGTCATCTACCATATGAATATCCTTTTTTAAATTTGTTAAAAACTTTTTTATATCCTCTCTTTTTGTATATCCATCCACAGGACATTCACTCTTTATAATCGGAATATTCTCTTTTTTTATCGCACTTATAACTTCTTTTTCTTTTAAATAAATGAGAGGTCTGATAGAGGTTACCTTTTTTCTGTCCAAAAAAGTAACCGGCTTAAACGTATGAAATCTTCCCTCATAAAATAAGCTTAAAAAAAACGATTCTATAAAATCATCCCTGTGATGACCATAGGCCACCTTGTTGCTGCCAAGTTTTATAGCAAGGTCGTTTAATGCTCCCTTTTTCATCTTTGAACATAAAGAGCAGGGGTTACTTTCCATTCTCTCATCAAAGACAACCTCTTTTATATTCGTCCTCTCCACTTCAAGCGGAACGTCTATATCCCTGCAAAACCTCTCCATTTTCGTATAGTCGGTGTTTTCAAAACCCACATCAATGCTTATTGCCGTAAGAGTGAATCTGTTTTTTGAAAAATAAGTGTAATTTTTTAACGCTTTAAGAAGAAGCATACTGTCCTTTCCTCCGCTTAATGCAACACAGATATGTTCTCCTTCATTTATCATATTAAAATCTGTATCCGCCTTTCTGATACAGCCTAACGTCTTTCTCATTTCTAATTCCTTACATTAAAATATTTATTTACGCCTTCTAAAATCTTTTGTGCCAGTTTATTTTGATTTTTTTTATTTTGTAAATTCTCAAGCTCCTCGTGATTTGAAATAAACCCACACTCAATTAAAATACTTGGCATATTTGTATCCCTTAAAACTCTGAAGTCATTTACCAAAACTGAATGATTTTTTTTCTTAAATCCATAAATATAATCTAATTCAGACATACTTTTTCCAACTGATAATGCCGCTTTTTTGCTTTGCTTTGCTTCTTTGCAGGGCGATTCATCCTTTATTATAAAGCCACTAAGCCCCCTGCTGTCTTTTATCTCTCCGTCCTTCTCATAATAAAATGATGAGTTCCCATCATCATTTAATTCTTCTCTTATAAAAGGATATTTTTCACTTCCATATGTCATATATAAATCATCACTGTCGAGGTTATGCTTATAGGAAGAATAATACACTGTATAACCTCTGTTATTTTTCTTTCCGCTGTCGTGATGTATGCTTAAAAATAAATCGGGCATCTTTTCATTAGCCCTTTTCGTCCTTTTTGAAAGAGAAACTTCCTCTTCTTCTTTGTATGGTTTTCTCGAATATAAAACCTTATACCCTTTTCTTTTTAGTTTTTTTGCTAAAATCGAAGTAACTTTATCATTTAAGTCACTTTCATCTATCCCTTCCTTATGAGCCCCCTTATCAGCCGATTCCACACCGCCATGTCCCGGGTCCAGCATAATCGTAAAACCGTTTGGCTCATTGTAAAAGAAAATATTATATATAATTATAATTGTGGCTAAAATAACCATTAAAAGAAATTTATGGGTTTTTCTCATAGACTCCTCGTTTCTTTTCTACATTTTATCTATCAATTTTGAAATATCTTCAAAATCTCCCTTTTTCACATTTAATTTGCTCTTTGATAAATAATTAAAATCAATTATATTTGTTTCAAGCGGTTTCTTTGCAACAAGCTTTGGAGTAATTTCCCTTTTTAGTTCAGCTAACATAGGCTTTAACAATTCATCCGTATCGGTGGCCCCTGATTTTTTATCCTTATTTGAAATGTCATTTTTCTTAGGTTGTTTAGGCTTTCTCTTTGGTGCTTTCTTCTTGTCTTGTTTTTTCTTTTTCTCCCTTTTTTCTTTTTGCTTATCCTCTTTTGTTTCTTCCCTCAAGGTATCTGTCTTTTCTGAAATTGACACATTTTTAAAATCGTTAATGATATCATCAGGAAGAAAATCAACACTGTTTACATTTATTTCTTCTGCCTCTTCTTTTTTATCAATAACCTCTTGTTCTCTTTGACTTTCTGATTCTAATGATTTTTCTAAATCTTTATTTGCCTTTATCCCTTTATTTATTTCTTCTTTTTTGATTTTTTCTTCATCTGTAGGCTCTAACACATTAATATCACTTTGATTATTTATATTAATTTGTTCTTCCTTTGTTTTTTTGATATTTTGTTTTTCTTCTATATCATTTTCTTTTTTATTTATATTAAGTTCTTTTTCTTTTTTATCCTGTAAAGTTTTTATATTTGTTATATTATCTGTGTCTTTTATATCCTGTTTTATATCTTTTACAGTTTTATCACTGTCTGATTTATCTTTTTTAAGAAGTGCATCTTCAAAAGGAGAATTATTAGTATGTAAAATTTCTGATATATAATTATATGACACATCAGTATTTTTATTCATATCTGAAATTTCCATTTTAATCTTTTCTATGTCTTCAATAATACTCTCTGTCTTTTTATTTGTGACATTCGTGTAATAATTACTTTTGTTTATCTTCTTGCTTTCATTTCTTTTCCTTAATTTTTTGTCTGTAAGCTCAATAAGTTCCGCATCCGTAAGCCTTGTTCGTCTTCTCCTTCTGACACTTGGCTCATACTCTGTTTCTTCTTCCCTTTTTTGTTCCAAAGCATCAAGCCTTGTAATTAATATATCCTCTTGTTCCTTAATTGCTTTTGCTTTTGCATCCAAAGAAGAATATAAATTCTTTATATCCTCAAATATATTATCTATTATTTCTTTTTGTTTGAAACTTTTAGACAAATCATCGATATCGTCTTTTCTTTTTACAACTCCCTCTCCGTATTCATCTATATTCACTTTCTTATTTAATTCAAGTTTACCCTCTAAAACAGACAGCTGTTTTTCCTTTTCTTTAAGTTTCTTTTCAAGCTCTACAATTCTTTTTTGTTCAAATTCCTGCGTAAAACCTGCATTTATCGGATTTATATCGAGCCTTGGCATTTCTATTTCAATTTCGTCTATTTCTTCTATTTCTTCTGTTATTTCCTCACTAATTTCAGGCGCCTTAACAGTTTTTATTTCCTTTTCTTCTTCTATTTCTTCCTCTTTTTCAATATCATCTAATTTTCCGATAGCCTCTTCAAGAGTTCCAATCGTATCTTCTTCATCATATTCTTTTATATAATCTTCATCATCTTCCATACGATGTTCATTTCTTTTTCTCTCAACTTCCTGATGGAATTCGTCCATATCAAACATATCTTTATTGTTATATTTTTCTCTTTTTATATCATTTTGATTTTCTGCTTCGTATTCATATTCTTCTTCATCATCATAAGAAGAAAAAGAAAAAATAGAACGTGAAATAAGTTCAAAAATTAAATCTACTACAAATGAATATATGTAAAAATATGAAATCACATCTACTTTAAATAAAAATCTGTTTACTAAAAAGCACACTGCATTGGCAAGGAGAACAGCTATAATTTCAAAAATCATAGACCTGTCTTTATCCATATAAAGCCCAAAGACAGCATATACGATGACTTTCATAACAACGAATAAAGGAAGGACTTTTATAAACAGTTCACTTATACCAAGGCCTAATTTTGTAAACAGAATATATCCACAAAAAAGGGTTGCAGTCAAAAAAACTGCATCGAATAAAAATAACAAAATAAGTTTTAACCATTTTCGTTTTGTCATAATTTTCCCCTTATATCATTTCCCGTACTTATTTGCTAAATTTTATTATAGCATAAAATATGATTTTAACCTATATATAAAGATAAAAATAAGTCGATATAATAAAAAGTTGACCTATACTTAATTTAATATTATAATTATAACAATATGTAAAATAAAAATATAGAGGTAGATTATGTTAGATATAAAAAAAATACGGCAAGATTTTGATAGTGTTGAAAGTTTGTTAAAGAGAAAAGGAGATTATTCCCTAAAATCTGTTATAAAACTGGATGAAGAAAGAAGAAAGCTGTTAAAAGAAGCAGAAGATAAAAAAGCAAAGCAAAATAAAACGAGCAAGCAAATACCTGTATTAAAAAAGAATGGTGAAGATGTATCTTCTCTTTTATCAAAGATGAAAGACTTATCAAATGAAATAAAAGAGTATGATGCAAAAATATCTAAAATTGAAGAAAACCTTAAAAATGAACTTTTATCAATTCCAAACACTCCGAATGAAAATGTAACGGTTGGAAAAGATGAAAATGATAATAAAGAGCTTATAAAAGTCGGAAAAGTAAGAGATTTTAACTTTGAAATTAAGCCTCATTGGGATTTAGGAGTAGATTTGGGTATACTCGACTTTGAAAGAGCCGTAAAAATTGCGGGAGCGAGATTTTCTATGTTTAAGGGAATGGGCTCAAGACTTGAAAGAGCATTGATTTCATTTATGCTTGATATTCATACAAAAGAAAATGACTACACTGAAGTTTCTCCTCCGTTTATGGTAAATAGGAATACGATGATAGGAACAGGACAGCTTCCAAAATTTGAAGAGGACGCATTTAATATAAAAAATAATGACTATTTTATGATTCCAACGGCTGAAGTGCCTGTGACAAATATGTTTAGAGATGAAATTTTATCAGAAGATGACCTCCCAAAGCACTTTACTGCTTATACTCCTTGCTTTAGGGCAGAGGCGGGAAGTGCTGGAAGAGATACGAGAGGGCTTATAAGAAATCATCAATTTGACAAAGTCGAGTTAGTTCATTTTTCTCACCCTGAAAAAAGCTATGAAGAGCTTGAAAAACTAACGTTAGAGGCGAGAAAGGTATTAGACCTGCTTGAAATTCCTTATAGAGTGATTGAACTTTGCACCGGAGATTTAGGATTTTCAGCTGCAAAGACATATGATATAGAAGTATGGATGCCAAGTTATAACAGATATGTGGAAATATCTTCATGTTCAAATATGGAAGATTATCAAGCGAGAAGGGCAAACCTTCGTTACAGAGATAAAGATGGAAGTGTAAAATTCCTTCACACATTAAACGGCTCTGCCCTTGCAGTCGGAAGAACTTTCGCGGCACTTACGGAAAATTATCAAAATGAAGACGGAAGTATAACAATTCCAAAAATCTTAAGAAAATATTTAGACGATATGGAAGTTATTAAATAAGGAGAAAAGTATGAAAAAATCACGAAAAATTGTGCTTATAATACTTGCGATAGTAGTTATTATAGCAGCGGCAGGTTTCTTTTATTTAAACTCAAAAACCGTATCTTTTAAGGAAACTGCCGAGATAAAAAAGTGGATTGAGGGAGATAAGTTAGACACAAAGGTAACGGATATTGTAATAACAAAAAATATCAATGAAGAGATAAAGGCAAAGGAAGGTCATTCATTTGTATGCATAACCTACACAATGAAAAACAAGACTGATTCTGCGATAGAGTGGAAAGACTTCCCCCTTATAACATTAGGCTCTTATAAAAACGGAGAAGCAGGAGAAAGAGCAAATAAGACATATAAGACAACCGACATAGACAGAACTGCTTTAAAAGAATACTCTTATATTATGGGAGTTGATTTAAGCGCTGAACTTATGCCGATTGAAAAGGGCGATAAAAAAGATGATGTTGAAGTTTATCAGGTAACCGATAATATCTTAAAAAACAGTTCATTGTTTATAACCTTTGATATTTATGATGTTGGAATAAAGGTTGAAGAGGGATTAAGCGAACTTCCTAACCTTAAAAAGACTTTAAAACAAAATGAGAAAAAAATCAAAAAGAAGATTAAAAATCAGACGATTGAACAAGTTGAAGAAGATGATAATAATAAAACACAATAGTAAAAAGGCGTCAATATAAATTGACGCCTTTTATTTTTTAATACTTTTATTGAGGTCGTAAAGATTGTGCTTGATATAAATTTCAGGTGTAAAGCAGGGTATGGGAAGAGTATGGAGTAGGGTATGGAGTAGGGAGGGGCGGCGGCTTTTATGAATGAAGCATTTTTAAATTTATTTAAAAATGTTTCATTCATAAAAGTTCAGGCGATTTAAAAATCGCCTGTAAGACGAAGTGCATAGCACTTCACCCGCCGCCCCTCCTCCGTATCCACCCTACTCTTTACTCTTTTCCCCCCATACATATCTATTTCACAAAAATCAAACAATACTCTTTATTTAAACTTAAATATTACCTAAAAAAATACCACCTAAAAGGTGGTATTTCCTATTTTATCTATTCCAATATTGATTTACTTTACTCTCACTCCACTTTTTATAAGTTCCTTTAAACGACTTATATTTTGAAGAAATAACTATAGTCGAAGAATCTTTTAATATATACGAAAAGCTTTCTGTCGTATTAAGTTCTGAATCACGATACGTAACAGTTACTTCATCTCCCTGCTTTACAGTCGATTTTATCTCTCCGCCTGTTCCGCCACCTGCTCCTGTACTCAATTTGCTCACTACAACAGACCCTCTCCCATCATCTTGTTTAAATAAAATAAGCATATCCTTTTTCTCATTAACCCAGTATCCCCCTATATCAAATCCTGATATATCATTTTCAGTCACACTCTCATCGCTTACACTCTCGTTTTTTGTCGATACGATTAATTTTGTTTCTTTTTGAGATTTATTCCCGCTTTTATCCGTTGCCACTATATTTATGTCGTACTCTCCTGCTTTTGAAAGGTCATAATCTCCCCTCACTTCACTTTGCACTTCATCTATCGTGTTATCCAAAACAGAGTATAATTCCTCGATAGATTCATATTCATTTTCCACAACCTCAATAGGATTATCGACATTAATCGTAGGTTTAGTCGTATCGATAACCTCAATATCAAATTCCTGCGTTCTTATTTCCTTATCATTTTCATCTGTAATTAAAAATTTAATCGTATATTTGCCGACCTTGTTTAATTTTACATTTTTTGAATCAACTGCTTTATAAGAATATTCCTTATCTTCAGGAGCGTTTAGCGTTACGATGTCCTTTTTCTTAAGAGAAAGGCTCGCCTCTACCTTATCACTTTTAAGCTCCAATGACACTCTTGGCTTTAGAAAGAAATTATATACTCCAAAGCAGATTGCCATAATGGCTATCAATACCAAAACTATGGTTATAACTGTTTTTTTCTTCATAATTTGTCCCCTATTTTAATCTTATTTTTTGTTGCTTAGTAAAACCGGAATAATATTTTTTATTGTCTATAGTCGTATAACATCTTACCTTATAGTAATACCAAACATTTTTCTTAACCTTACTTATAATTGATAACTTCTTTGTAGTTCTGATTTTTTTATACGTTCCATCACTGCCCTTTTTCCTGTAAACTTCATAATAATCAGCTCCTTTTGAGGCGTCATAGCTAACTGATACCTTTTTATCGGCTTTCTTTTTTAACTTAAGGTTTGAAGGTCTGTATGGTCCGATTGTAATAGATTTAACCTTACTGTTCGCTCCAAACACAGGTATTCCAAGCTTTTCAGTCACAGGCATAACCTTGAAAGAATAGGTCTTTCCTATTTCAAGATTTTTTGCAGTATAACTGTCAGATGTACTATTTCCCAATAAAGTATATTTTTTACTTGGAGAAACTGCCATATAAATTCTATAATAACTTGATTTTACATTATTATATGTAATTTTTGCCCTTCCATAACCATTTTGAGATACTTTTGTTATAGAAGTAGTCTTTGGCTTTTGAGGAAGCGAAACCTCTCCTATAAAACCTGTATCAGGCTTTTCATGTAGTCTCGTTTCATTGGAGAGATTGGCAATGTCATTCCATTTATAATTAGATTTTGGCTGAATCGACATATAATCGTGTCTTCTGTATGGCTTATCGGAAAATTTATCATCGGGCTGACCTTTTACCCAATTTTGATAATTTAACTTTTTATTGTTTATCCATTTAAATGTATGTTGCTTTGCTTTGTCGCTTCCTCCAATATAGTAATATGTCTTTTTTGAAGAAACTTTTTTTAACATATTTGCTACTTCGTTTTGTTTATTAGCTGAATCTATTATCGCCAAATCTCCACCCATACTCTTCATAATCTCCCTTGCATAATCCCATGTGGTTGAGATATTAAATGCAGCGTATATCTTACCATCGTATAAAGTTACGATTTCAGGAAGAATTTTAGACGGAAAAACCGTAAAATTAAATACTGTGCTCTCTGAACTTACGCCTGATTCGCTCCTTTTCCGCCCGGTATAAGGGTAAAACCTTTTCCCAAAACCGTTTCTCCCGCGAGAGGCTTCGCATCAACATCAATTAC